>JABGQC010000017.1 GCA_018644675.1 Candidatus Thioglobus sp. | reverse complement strand
GATTGTGCCCACGTTTACATGGGGCTTGGTTCTTTCGAATTTTTCTTTTGACATTTTATCTTCCTCTCTGTTTAGAACATTTAATTACTGGAGCTCACCAGCGGATTTGAACCGCCGACCTCTTCCTTACCAAGGAAGTGCTCTACCGACTGAGCTAGGTGAGCACTACCTCTTCCACTTGGAGCGGGTAACGAGAATCGAACTCGTCTCATTGGCTTGGAAGGCCAAGGTAATACCAATATACGATACCCGCAAATCCTATCTTACTCTTTTTGGTGGAGAGAGAAGGATTCGAACCTTCGAAGCCAGAGGCGATGGATTTACAATCCACATACTTTAACCACTCGTAAATCTCTCCAAAACAATCCAGAATTATCCCATAGGCTCAAAGCCTTTGCAAGCGTTAATTTGAAGTTTTTATATGTTTTTTTTAAATTCTTGCAACACCGCTAGCAACAGCAGCATCGTAAACTGCTTTTGGCACGATATCGATAAGTCTTTTATCAAATGGTTTAGGAATAATATAATCCTTTCCAAAGCTCATAGAGTCAGTGTTGTAGGCAGTCAAAACATCTTTAGGAACCTCTAATTTTGCCAAATCTCTCAATGCGTGTACGGCAGCAATTTTCATTTCAATATTTATTTCACTGGCTTTAGCATCTAGTGCACCACGGAAAATAAAAGGAAATCCTAATACGTTATTTACTTGATTTGGATAATCACTACGTCCTGTTGCCATAATTAAATCATCACGAACAGCATTAGCATCAGCTGGTGAAATTTCAGGGTCTGGATTAGATAAAGCAAATACAATTGGCTTGTCTGCCATTGACTTAACCATATCTTGAGAGACAAGATTAGCCGCAGCCACGCCAATAAATATGTCTGCATCTTGCATGGCGTCAGCCAATGTCTTCTTGTCAGTTTCAGCTGCATATTGCGCTTTAACATCACTCACATCTTGCATTTTCGTTGAAATAACACCTTCACGATCAACCAACAAAATATTTTCTTT
Source organism: Candidatus Thioglobus sp. (assembly GCA_018644675.1). Lineage (GTDB taxonomy): Bacteria > Pseudomonadota > Gammaproteobacteria > PS1 > Pseudothioglobaceae > Thioglobus_A. The sequence goes on along the minus strand of JABGQC010000017.1, from coordinate 34,510 downwards.
TTTCAGGCCTAGCTCGCACAAAAGATTGAGCGTGGCAATGCCCGCTGATCCTGCACCTAGACAAACCAGCTTAACAGTTTCAATATTTTTTCCTTGGATTTCAATTGAATTTAAAAGCCCTGCAGCGATAATAATCGCTGTACCGTGTTGGTCGTCATGAAAAACAGGAATGTCTAATTCTTCGATCAGGCGTTTTTCAATTTCAAAACAACGAGGTGCAGAAATATCTTCTAGATTAATACCACCAAAAGTTGGCGCAATATTTTTAACCGTCTGAATAAATTCTTCAACATCTTGAGTGTCAACTTCAATATCAAAGACATCTACATCAGCAAAGTGTTTAAATAGCACCGCCTTACCTTCCATAACTGGCTTAGAGGCTAATGGGCCAATATTACCCAGCCCCAATACCGCAGAACCATCAGTAATCACCGCTACTAAATTATTTTTAATGGTGTAATTATTGACCAAATCAGGATTTTTGGCAATTTCACGACAAGGTGCAGCAACGCCTGGTGTGTACGCCAAACTAAGGTCTTCTTTAGTGGCTAATTGCTTGTGTGATGAAACAACTAACTTTCCAGGACGCTCGCCTTGGTGGTAGTCGAGTGCTTGTTGGTGTAATTCTTCTTGAGTTATCATAATTTTATTTTATTGTATTAAAAAGTAAATTTATATCGTACCTATGTCCAACCAAGGATTTGATTCATCTTGGTGATATTTGAAACTGTAATCCCCTTAGGGCAAACACGTTCACAATAGCGATGATTTGAACAACTGCCAAAACCCTCACTCTCCATTTTCTGGAACATTTTTCTAGCCCGATCTTGCTCTTCGATCTTGCCTTGAGGCAACAACGACAAATGTGTAATTTTAGCCGCAACAAACAGTGTCGCTGATGCATTTGGACAAACAGCCACACAAGCGCCACAGCCGATACAAGTTGCCGAATTAAATGCTTCATCTGCACTATGCTTATCCACTAGCAAAGCATTTGCTTCAGGCGCTGATCCTGTATGTACAGATACATATCCGCCTGATTGAATAATATCATCGAACGATGTGCGATCAACTGTTAAATCTTTGATTACTGGAAATGACTCAGCGCGCCAAGGCTCTACCCATAATTCAGTTTGATGTTTGTAATCACGCATATACAACTGACAAGTTGTAGTGGCTTTCTTATCGCCATGTGGATAACCATTAATAACCAGTGAACAAGCGCCACAAATACCTTCACGACAATCATAGTCAAACACAATACAGTCTTGATCTTGCGCAATAAGTTGCTCATTAAGCTGATCAAGCATCTCCAAAAATGAAGTATCTTCGTCAATATTATCGATCTTATAGGTAACAAATTCTCCGCTAATATCGCTATTTTTTTGTCGCCAAATATGTAGAGTAAAATTCATTTGTAGTTCCTCACAGTCAGTTCAATAAACTCATAGTTAAGCTGCTCTTTGTGCAGCATCGGCTGTTCAGGTTTATATTCCCATGCGCCCACAAATGAAAAATCATCATCATCTCTCTTAGCTTCACCACCTTCAGACAAATACTCTACCCTAGCATGTGCACCACAAGACTCTTCTCGCATTAGTGCATCTTGACACATTAGCTTACCTAACTCGATAAAATCAGCCACTCGCCCTGCACGCTCTAATGTTTGGTTTAAATCGTTATCAACACCCGTGACTTTAATATTTTGCCAAAAATGTGCCTCCAATTCTGCAATTTCACCAATAGCTTGGTTTAATCTATCTGCTTCTCGAGACATGCCACAAGCTTCCCATAATATTTTTCCTAGCTTTTGATGGAAATATTCTGGTGAGTGTTTTGGTTGCGGTGCATGCATTAATTGTTGAATACGATCTCTAACTGCTTTTAAACTTTGCACAACTTGAGGATGGTTATCATCCACTTCAGCTAACGGATTTCTGGATAAATAATTCGCCACTGTTTTTGGCAAAATAAAGTACCCGTCTGCTAACCCCTGCATCAATGCAGAAGCGCCCAAACGATTAGCACCATGGTCAGAAAAATTAGCCTCACCACCTGCAAATAAACCCTCTACAGACGTCATTAGGTTGTAATCAACCCATAATCCACCCATGGTGTAATGTGGCGCCGGATAAATCTTCATTGGCGTTTGATAAGGATCTTCACCCGTAATGCTTGAATACATATCAAACAAATTACCATATTTTTCTGCAACCGCATCCAGGCCTAATTTTTCAATAATCGCACTAAAATCAAGATAAACACCTAAACGTTGGCCATGAATCTTACTACCGACACCATGACCTTGATCACAAATATGTTTAACAGCACGTGATGCCACATCTCTAGGAACAAGATTGGCAAAAGCCGGATACATTCTTTCTAAAAAATAATCTCTGTCTTCTTCTTTAATATCGGCTGGATTTTTTTCACAATCTTCAATATTTTTTGGTGCCCAAATACGCCCATCATTACGCAAAGACTCGCTCATTAGCGTCAACTTAGATTGATTTTCACCTGTCGGTGGAACGCAAGTTGGGTGAATTTGGGTAAAACTCGGATTAGCAAAATATGCGCCTTGTTTGTAAGCACGCCAAGTTGCCGAGGTGTTACAGCCTTTAGCATTAGTAGACAAATAAAACGCATTACTATAACCACCTGTACATAAAATAACGCAGTCGGCTGTATGTGCTGAAATTTCACCCGTCACCAGATCTCTAACAACAACGCCACGAGCCTTATCGTCAACCATAATAATTTCAAGCATCTCTGATCTTGATTGATGAGTAACATTGTCATTTTCTAACTGACGACTATGCGCTTGATAAGCGCCAAGTAATAGTTGTTGACCCGTTTGTCCGCGTGCATAAAAAGTACGAGATACTTGAGTGCCACCAAACGAACGATTAGCCAAATAACCACTATATTCTCTTGCAAAAGGCACACCTTGTGCCACAGCTTGATCAATAATATTACCACTTAACTCCGCTAAGCGATAAACATTAGACTCTCTTGCTCTAAAGTCACCACCCTTAATCGTGTCATAAAATAAACGCCAGACACTATCGCCATCATTTTGATAATTCTTTGTTGCATTAATGCCACCTTGTGCAGCAATAGAATGCGCTCTACGTGGTGAATCTTGAAAGCAAAAAGAGCTTACTTGATAACCCGCCTCTCCTAACGTGGCGCATAATGAAGCGCCAGCAAGGCCCGTGCCCACCACAATAACTTTGTGTTTTTTACGATTCTGTGGTGCAATTAAAGATAAATTAAATAAATGCTTTTCCCAGCGACTTTCTAAAGGACCTGTTGGCTCATTTGCATAAAGATTACTCATAATATAACACTCACTGGAATACTAATAAAACTAACAATAATAACTGCCACAATGGCAATGGCAACACCATGATGATGCTTGGACGATAGACCAAATGTCTGCAATACATTGGTTAATCCGTGGTGTAGGTGTGCACCTAAAGTTAACAAACCCAGTGCGTAAACAACCCACATTATTGGATTGGAAAACATAGATACCATTGACTGGTACAAATCAGCCTTATCAATCAGCAAAGTCATTTGCACAAAATGGAAAACAATAAATGCAAATAATGTAGCTGCACCACCCCAAGCTGCGACTCTAGGAATGGCCTCAGGATATTTTTTCTGGTATCTGGTGCCTGCGCTGGAGTTGTTACTTAGTTGGCGAGATACAGCCGTTATCACATGAAAAGATAGTGTTGCGATTAGCAATACAACCATAAATCCATAAAAAGGCGTTTGTGAAAACCATTGGTAAAACTCATTAAAAGCTGTTTTTCCTGAATGGAAATTAAGCAGACTTAACAGATGAAAACCAAGATATGAAAGCCATATCAAGCCAGCAATGGCCATCCATTTTTTGCGGGTTGCGGTATGATTAAAAAAGTTCATCGAATTCCTTTCTAGGTTGTAGCCCTTCTTTCTCTATAGTACGAAGACAGCTGTTGTAGCGCAAAATTGGGTCAGAACAATGCTTGGGTGCCATTTTTTCAGCAATTTCATATTTGGCAATTGCCTCCATCAAACCTTTGTAAGCAAAAGAATGTGACATGGCATGCTTCAACAGTCCTCTTGCTTTTCGTTCTAAAAAGATGCCTGTGTAGTAATGCCTGTGGAATTCAGAATCTAACCTATTAATAGTCTCTGTAATTTTCTTGTGTGAAATCTTGACATTGCTCAGTCCCAATTGATCTGTTAACGCTAAGATATACACTACTAATGCCTGTTGATTATCGGGATCAACTGCAAAGACATCAATACAAATACTGATCGCCAAATCAGGCTCTAGTAAAGATCGATATTGTCTAGCTTTATCAAGTACCGTATCAATAGACTCCTTGTTAATTAAATGGTATTTCATACTTCCCCTTGTAAAAAAATATTATTTCAATGTCAATATACCGAAAAACCAAATATTAATATCAAAATGGTCCAACCTTATATCCTATTAGGATAAAGAATATCATACATAAACCCGTCTCGCCTGGCTTTTTTTTTCATAATATAACGAACTATTTTCATAATATGAAATATTATTATAATAATAAAGTGACATATCAAATTTCATCCTATATTATGAGTAACCTAAATCAAAATAAAATATTGACTAAATATTTAATTGTTTTAATCACAATAACCAAGGGGGATATATGAGTGATTACGTTGTTTGGCTAGATAAAGTTGGTATTACTGATGTGGAAAGCGTGGGTGGGAAAAATGCCTCTTTAGGAGAGATGATTGGCGCTTTGTCTAGTAAAGGCGTTCGAGTGCCTGGTGGCTTTGCAACAACAGCTTATGCGTTTGAAATGTTTTTAGATCACAACAATCTAAAAACAAAAATTAACGAGCTGCTTAAAGATCTAGACCCTAACAATATTCAAGCATTAACCTCAGTAGGCTCAACTATTCGTAATTGGGTGCAAGAATCTCAATTTCCAGATGCACTACATAATGACATTGTCACTAATTATCAACAACTAGAAAAACAACTGGGCTCAGAAGCAACTTTCGCTGTTAGATCTTCTGCAACGGCCGAAGATCTACCTGAGGCCTCATTTGCCGGACAACAAGAAACCTATCTTAATGTCCACGGCATTGATGACATATTTAGCTCCATCAAGAAAGTTTTTGCCTCGCTTTATAATGATCGAGCCATTTCATATCGTGTACATCAAGGGTTTGAGCATTCAGAAGTTGCCTTATCTGCAGGCATTCAACAAATGGTCAGAAGCGACATTGGCGCTAGTGGCGTTATGTTTACCATTGACACCGAATCTGGGTTTGATGAAACTGTATTTATCACTTCTGCTTATGGACTTGGAGAGACTGTGGTTCAAGGCTCTGTTAACCCTGATGAATTTTATGTACACAAACCTACACTGCAAGCCAACAAACTGGCCATTCTTAGTCGCACATTAGGCTCTAAAGAAATCAAAATGACTTACGCTTATGATGACTTAAAAAGCACTGTAGCTATTGAGTCTGTTCCTAAGGAACAACAGCAGCAGTTTAGTTTGAATGATGACCAAATCCAAGAATTAGCTCGTTACGCTATCATCATTGAACAGCACTACCAAAGACCGATGGATATCGAATGGGCGCTTGATGGTGGCAACAACAAACTCTACATTGTTCAAGCTCGTCCGGAAACTGTTAAGAGTAGAGAGAATAACTCACATACAATAGATAGATATAAATTAACACAAGAATCACCCGTACTAATCGAAGGCAGAGCGATTGGTCAAAAAATTGGACACGGCCCTGCTCGTGTGATTAGCAATATTTCTGAAATGGACCAAGTACAAGAAGGAGATGTTTTGGTCACTGACATGACAGATCCAGATTGGGAGCCTGTGATGAAGCGTGCTTCTGCTATTATCACTAACCGTGGGGGACGTACTTGTCATGCTGCCATCATTGCTCGCGAATTAGGTGTACCTGCCATTGTGGGCACCGGCAATGCAACTGACATACTAACTGACCAAACTCCTATTACCGCTTCTTGCGCCCAAGGTGATACAGGTTATGTCTATGAAGGCATACTTGATTTTGAACACACTCAACTGTCAGTTGATGCCTTGCCTGAAATCCCAACTAAAATCATGATGAATGTTGGTAACCCAAGTAGAGCATTTGATTTTGCCAGTATTCCTAACGCTGGCGTTGGACTGGCGCGCTTAGAATTTATCATCAATACAACCATTGGCATTCACCCAAAAGCCCTGTTAGAGTTTGACCAATTACCAGATGACATGCAGGCAGAAATTCAACAAAGAACAGCAGGTTATAGCTCTGCGCTTGAATTCTACGTTGGAAAACTTACCGAAGGCATTGCCACAATTGCGGCTGCATTTTCTAAAAATACCGTTATTATTAGAATGTCGGATTTTAAATCCAACGAATATGCAAATCTTTACGCAGGCACTAGATACGAGCCTACCGAAGAAAACCCTATGATCGGCTTTCGAGGAACGGCCAGGTATTTATCAGAAGATTTTCAAGCTTGTTTTGAACTCGAATGTCAAGCCATTAAAAGAGTTAGAGAACAAATGGGATTGACCAATGTAGAGATTATGATTCCGTTTGTCAGAACCTTAAATGAAGCCAAACAAGTGATTGAACTTCTAAAAGTTAACGGGCTTGAGCGTGGCGTTAATGGCCTTCGAGTGATTATGATGTGCGAGTTGCCTTCAAATGCGGTGCTAGCTGATGAATTCTTACAATATTTTGATGGCTTCTCTATCGGTTCAAATGACATGACGCAACTAACGCTTGGAATGGATCGTGATTCTGGCATTATTGCTGATGGATTTGACGAGCAAGATCCTGCAGTTAAAAAGATGATTTCTATGGCGATCAACGCCTGCCATGCGCAAAATAAATACATCGGCATCTGTGGACAAGGCCCTTCTGATCATCCAGAGTTAGCACAATGGCTACTGGAACAGAAGATCACCAGTATTTCACTCAACCCTGATACTGTAGTAAAAACCTGGTCGCATCTTGGTCAAGCAAAGCGCTAAAAATAGAACGGTCTTTTTTATATCTGACCGTACAGGAATTACGGCAGAGGCATTAGGCGGTAGTCTTCTTAGTCAATTTGAAGGTGTGGATTTTAATAAAATCCACCTATCTTTTATCGACACATTGGATAAAGCTAATGCTGCTGCTGTAAAAGTCAATAGCGCCTCTATAAAAACAGGTGAGCCAGCTTTGGTATTCAGCACTCAAATTGATGCTGAATACCGAGATATTCTATCAAAAAGTAATTGTATATTTTTTGATTTTTTTGATACCTTTATCTCAAAAATGGAGCGCTCACTAGATCTAAAATCTTCACACACTGCCGGACAATCGCACGGTGTAAATCATAATGATAATTACTCTGACAGAATTAGCAGTATTAATTTTGCCTTAGGTAGTGACGATGGATTGGGCTCTAAAAGTTATGAAAACGCCGACCTTATTCTTGTTGGCGTATCCCGATCCGGGAAAACACCCAGCTGCTTGTTCATGGCTCTACAATATGGTATTAACGCAGCTAACTATCCACTTATCGAACAAGACTTGGACAATACTCAACTACCCGAAAGCCTACAGCAACATAAACACAAATTATTTGGCCTGACCATCAACCCCATTCGCTTACAAAAAATTCGAGATGAGCGCCGCAGTAATAGTAGCTACGCCTCATTAAAACAATGTCAAAGCGAGGTGAAACGTGCAGAGGATTTATATCATAGCAACAACATCCCTTTTATCGATACCACTCAAACCTCCATTGAAGAGATTAGCGCCAAAATCATCAATAAACTATCATTAAGATAGCTATAATTCAAGACACAAGATAGGTGGATTTCCACTTACCATACCCGAAAATAAATGTGATTTCTAAATCTATTAAAATTAGTGTTATTGGTATTTTTATATCATTATCTATTGGTTTTTTTGTTTATCACAGTACTATCAATTCTCATACAAATGACTTAAAGTTGCAAGCAATTGAGCGCATTGGTTTGTATCAAAACTCTTTACATAACGAACTGACACGCTTTAACTTTCTACCTTTTGTTATTGCTAGAGATAAGCAGCTGATTGAATGGTCTATGCAAAAATCAGATTTAGCAAATATGGCTTTGGAAGATATTAAACATGCTTCTGGCGCCAATGAGCTGTACGTGATGGATAGATCTGGAACCACCCTATCTGCCAGCAACTGGCGCAACAAAGCTAGCTTTGTTGGTAAAAATTTCGCTTTTAGACCTTATTTTAAAGAGGCGATGCTTGGCAAAAATAGCAAATTTTTCGGCATTGGTACCGCTTCAAAAAAACCCGGATTTTATATTTCTACAGGTGTTAAGGATAACGATAGCATTGTGGCAGTGACTGTCGCCAAAATTGATCTAAGCATATTGGAAAACATTTGGATAGATGCTGGAGAGGATCTATTTGTAACCAACCAAGACGGTATTGTTATTCTTAGCTCCAAGACCCCATGGAAATATCGCACTCTTAAAACATTAAAAGCCTCTCAGCTTGCAAATATTCAGCTGCAGAAACAATTTTCCGATCAAGGTCTTCGCCCACTCTCAGATGCCATAACCAACAAAAAAGATCAACTAACTATTGATGAGGCAACTTACGTGCATCAATCAAATAAAATTCAAGACACCAATTGGACCATACATTATCTAACACCTGTTGATCGTATTAATCAACTTGCTATTGTTAGTTGGACCAAGATGGGGTTTGCCTTGTTAGCGGCACTTACGATTGTATTATTATGGTGGCTATCGCAGTCAAGCAACAAACTCCAAACATCACTAAAAGAGTCAGCCAATCTTAGAGAATTAAACGACCTACTTAAAACTGAGATTGAACACCGACACCAAGTAGAAGGTGAGCTTCGTATTGCGCAAACGAAAATTGAGAGGGCTAGCAAATTAGCCGCTATGGGGCAGCTATCAGCATCCATCATCCATGAATTAGGTCAGCCATTATCTGCCATGAAAACCTATATTGCCGGAGCTCAACTTTCAGAAAACAACAATCACGAAAATAACGTTCTACCAAAATTAGACGCCTTGGTAGATCGTATGAGTAAAATCTCACAACAACTGCACTTTTTCTCCCATACTGGAGATAATTCTCTATCCAAGGTTGACATTAGAGATGCGCTTAATGGTGCACTTATGATTATCTCGCCCGCACTTAAACAAGATAACATTGAACTCTCACTGGAGTTTGAGGACAAGCCCTATATAGTTAAAGGAGATCAGGTTCGCATTGAGCAAGTTTTAGTTAATTTAATTAACAATTCCAGAGCGGCACTTGAATTTTCCGATGAAAAACGCATTGCCATTAGTTTATCTATTAAAGATCAGCAAAATCTAGTTATCAAGGTTGAAGACACAGGTACGGGCATTGCCGAAGAAACACTTCAAATTTTATTCGATCCGTTCTATACCACCAAACCCTCAGGCGTTGGCTTAGGACTTGGTTTAACTATATCTCATAATATCATTCACGAGCTACATGGAACCCTAAGTGCGCACAATAACATCAACTCTGGCTCTACTTTTATTATCACCTTGCCAATTGCCACATGAATGAGCCTAGCCCACCGATAATTATTATTGTTGATGATGATCAAGCCATGCGAGAATCGCTATTGGATTATTTTTCTCGCGCCAAACTTTTAGCCAAAGCCTACGCTAGTGGCAAAAAAATGCTTTCAGAATTGCATAAGCATAATGTTGGCGTGGTAATTTGTGATCTCAAAATGCCTCAAATGAGCGGCATGGAGGTTCTCGACGCATTACAATCTGGGGAAAATTCACCGCCACTTATCATGATAACCGCCCATGGCAATATTACCACGGCAGTAGAGGCGATTAAGCACGGCGCTTATAATTTCATTGCCAAGCCATTCAACCCTCAAGATTTGCAAAAAATGGCAGAATTGGCAATCGAAAAATACCATGCAAATTTAGAATTCAGAAAGCTCAATGCCCATCCCCTAGGCAACAGTCTAGGTTTGCAAGATTTTAATACTCAACTACTAAGCTGTGCCAATACTAGGGACAACGTTTTAATCATTGGAGAAAAAGGCGTAGAAAAAGCCTTAGTGGCAAAAACCCTGCATCAGCATAGTCAATTCGGTACAAAGCCTTTTGTGCATATCAACTGCATTATTATTTCTGAGCGGTTTTTTGAAAAACATTTCCTTGAAGAAGGCAACTCTATATCCAGGGCAAGTCAAGGAAGTTTATTTTTAGAAAACTTAGATCAGCTGCCACTAGAGAGTCGATCCAAACTTCTAGAATTATTAACAGACAAAATTGCAGCACAAGTGTGTAAATCAGAATCAACATTACCTAGATTTATTTATTCTATTGCCAACCCTATAACGGCAGAAAAGACACACACCATCCTGAATAAAATCTGCACTTTATTAAATGGCAGAAAACTTCTCGTTCCGGCATTAAGGGAGCACCGAGAGGACATTTTTGAACTATTTAATCACTACATAGCGCAGTCCGCAGCACATTATCAAACTTCTATTCCAACATTATCAGAGCAAGATATCATTGCCTTGTCTGCTTATGATTGGCCAGGAAATCAACAGCAATTAAAACAAATTGCAGAACAATTTATTTTGCTCAATCGTAGTGTCAATACTTCTATATCACATTTATTGTCAGTATCACCTACTGAAATGATTGATATAGGCAACACATTTAACAAAAATCTACGTGGTGTCATGCAGGATTTTGAAAAACAATTAATCACCCAGGCCATGATCGAGTGTTCGGGCAACATCTCTCAAGTTTGCGAACTCCTTAAAACCCCTAGGCGCACACTCAATGAAAAACTATTAAAGTACGATATTAATCGTAGTGCATTTTTATCCTAATAGCCAATCGGCGGAAATCCGCCTATCTATAACTAAAAATCTACACTATACTCAGACTTATTCTTGGTTCTTTAACCTTGAACAATTTATATAATTAATATCTCAGAGGAGAGCATAATGAAAAAAAATATCAAACTAATCGCATCTAGTCTCATCGCAATGGGGCTAATTGCATCACCAGTGGCATCCGCTAAAGAAATTGTCATTAAATTTTCACACGTGACCACAGAGGCCACCCCTAAAGGCAAAGGCGCCATGTTGCTTAAAAAAATGGTTGATGAACGCTTAGGTGGAAAAGTGCGTGTTGAGGTTTATCCAAGCTCTCAACTTTATGGCGATAAAGCTGTTTTAAAGGCGCTTTTATTAAACGACGTACAACTAGCCGCGCCATCACTGTCTAAATTTAGTAAATACACCAAACAATGGGCATTATTCGACTTGCCTTTTTTGTTTAAAAATCCGCAAGCACTTAACTGTTTCACTGATTCTGCCAAAGGCCAAGCACTCTTAGGTGCTACCGAAAGAAAAGGTATCAAAGGCTTGGGTTATTGGCTAAACGGCATGAAGCAAATCTCTGCCAACCACCCTTTAATCAAGCCTGAAGATGCCAAAGGTTTGAAATTCCGTATCATGAGCTCTGATGTACTTAAAGCACAGTTTGAGGCTGTTGATGCTAATCCGCAGAAAATGGCTTTTTCTGAAGTTTACAATGCGCTAGCAACCGGCGTTATTGATGGTCAAGAGAACACTTGGTCTAACATTCGCTCTAAAAAGTTCTTTGAAGTACAAAAAGACACAACCATCTCTAACCATGGCGTTTTAGAGTACGCACTTGTTACTAACAAACGCTTTTGGAATAGCCTGCCGTCTGATATCCGCCTACAGCTAGATCAAATTATTACTGAAGTGACTGCTGAAGTGACTCAATTTGCGTTAGACGCAGCTGTTAAAGATATGAAAACTGTCGCTGACTCTGGCAAGACCAACATTCACACACTAACTGATGCACAAAAGCAACAATGGGTTAGTGCAATGAAGCCTGTTTGGTCACAGTTTGAAGATCAAGTTGGTAAAGATAACATTGCTGCAGTACAGCAGTGTAACGCTAAAAACTAAGATTCTAATAAAAACACAGCTTTCGAGTTGTGTTTTTTTAGAAATCTTTGTATTATTATGAATATGAGTCAAACCTCTACCTTTCAAGGAAAATATTTATGCAATATTGCACTCATAATAATACAAAGGTTTTTTAAATGAAACTTTCTAAATTCATCAACCATGCCGAAGAGTGGCTTATTGCGCTGCTACTCAGCTCAATGACACTGCTGACTTTTTCACAAGTAGTGGCCCGCTATGTGTTTAATTCGGGTGCAGTTTGGGCGCTTGAAGTCACCACCTACTTATTTGCCTGGCTGGTATTACTTGGTGCCTCTTATATTATTAAGTGTGGTGCGCACATTGCAGTCGACAGTGTGGTGAATTTATTTGCTGAAAAAAATCGAAAAATAATTACTCTATTTGCCATTTCAGCTTGCATGGCATTTGTCATTATCATGTTTATCGGTAGCTATGAATATGTCGCTTTACTTAAAGATATCGAAATAGAAATGGAGGACCTTCCAGTACTAGAGTGGCAAGCTAAGATTATCCTGCCTCTAGGATTTGCCCTGATGTTTTATCGACTGATTGAAGTAATGATGGATGTTATTAATAATAAAACCACCACCATGCATTTTGAAGCACACATCAACGACTACAAAGAATGATTATTTTCACCCTATTCTTCATGCTTTTTGGCTTAATGGCCATGGGCGTTCCTGTGGCTTTTTCACTTGGCTTGTCAAGCGTTACTGTTATTGTCTTATTTGGTAGTGAATCTCTAGCCTCGCTTGCAGGCCATTTGTTTAGTGCCATGGAACACTACACTCTCATGGCTATTCCATTTTTTATTTTAGCTTCCTCTTTTTTATCAAAAGGTGGCTCGGCACAACGCCTAGTTGATTTTGCCATTGCTAGCATCGGCTGGATCAAAGGTGGACTACCAATGGCATCGGTTTTAGCATGTATGATGTTTGCCGCTATCTCTGGATCTTCCCCTGCCACGGTTATTGCTATTGGCTCTATCGTTATAGCCGGCATGGTTAAAGAAGGCTATCCACAATCTTACGCAGCCGGCGTAATTAGCTCGGCCGGCACCATGGGTATTTTAATTCCCCCTTCAATTGTCATGGTGGTTTACGCCGCAGCGACTGAAGTGTCTGTTGGTAGAATGTTTTTAGCTGGCGTTATTCCAGGGCTAATCATTGGCTCAATGATGATGATTGCCATTTACTTTACTGCTCGAGTCAAAGGCTATCCAAGTGTACCTTTTAAAGGTTTTAAGCATTTTATTAAAACACTCACCAAAGCCTCTGGCGGATTATTTTTGGTGGTTATTATCATGGGTGGTATTTACGGTGGTATTTTTACCCCAACAGAAGCAGCCGCTGTCGCCGCTGTCTACGCCTTTATCTTAGGCGTATTTGTTTATAGAGATATCAAAATTAGTGAAATATCACTCGTTATTAGAGAATCAGCAAAAACCTCTATTATGCTGATGTTCATTATTGCTAACGCCATGCTGTTTTCTTTTGTGCTTACCAACGAGCGCATTCCACATGAAATTGCCGAAACCATCATTGCATACGGGTTACCAATTTGGGGCTTCTTGTTGATGGTTAATTTAGTACTGCTGATTGCAGGTAATTTTATGGAGCCATCTGCAGTACTCTTAATCATGGCACCTATTTTATTTCCTATTGCTATGGAGATGGGCATTGACCCGATTCACCTTGGTATTATGATGGTAGTTAATATGGAGATTGGCATGCTCACGCCACCTGTAGGGCTCAATCTCTTTGTCACCTCCAGTATTACTGGCATGCCACTCATTAAAGTTATCAAGGCAACCCTGCCATGGTTGCTACTGATGCTTGGATTCTTAATGATTATCACCTTTATTCCATCAATATCAACCTACCTGCCAACGCTACTCATGGGACCTGAAACTGTTGGTGGCTAAGCTTCATTTTTAAAAAATCCTAAATTTTTATAGTCACCTATTTTTTTAAATATTTTTAAGCATTTTCTCGCTTATCGACCCTGTAAAACCTTGATTTTTAATCAAAATTAAGGTTTTTTAACTCTTTATCAATGCTCTACAACCCTTATTATCACTGTATTTTCAGTCATTTCTATTTTTTCCAATATTTTTACCTCTTGTTATTTATATTAAATTTATGATAAAGTGGTTTAAAGTGGTACAAAGTGGTATAAAATGTCATTTATAGCTACTTGAGGAGAGTTATAAATAATGAAACCAATCAACCACTAAAGGGGAGAGATCATGGACACTTTACTACATACATTTATCTACGCATCAGCAGCAGTTATTCTTTCGTTGGGATTTGCAACGATTGTCTAGCACCCATAAAAAATGTTTAGAGGAGTACACAATTTAACCGTTGACGCAAAGGGGCGACTAAAAGTTCCTACACGTCACCAGGTGCAAATCGATGAGATTTGTGCAGGGCAGATGGTGCTTAGCATCCATCCTGATGATCCCTGCTTATTGTTATATCCACTAAAGGATTGGCAAGCGCTGGAAGAAAAAGTTAGCGCCCTGCCTTCCTTAAACATTCATACTAAACGTTTAAAGCGCAAATTAATTGGGCATGCAACCGATTGTGATCTAGATAAAGCTGCCCGTATCTTAATTCCTGGCGCATTAAGAGAGTATGCCAATATCGGTAAAAAAATCATTCTTAGTGGCCAAGGTCACAACTTTGAACTCTGGGATGAGAAAATTTGGAACGAACAACTCGACAATCTAGATGAGTTAAGTAAAAAAGAGCAAATTCCGATAGAAATCTCCCAATTGTCACTATGACAACCTCACATCATCATCAATCGGTGATGTTTGATGAATCTATCGATGCGCTTAATTTAACTACAGATGGTATCTATATTGATGCCACTTTCGGTCGTGGCGGCCACTCACAAGGAATCTTAGCACGCCTAGGCGACCAAGCTCAGTTGATTGCTTTTGACCAAGACATCAGCGCTATTGAATACGCCAAAAAAAGCTTCAACGATCCTCGTTTAACCCTAATCCACAGCCCTTTTGCACAGATGCACACAGTCATTAGCGAAATGGGTTTAAGCGGCAAGATAGATGGTATTTTGATGGATTTGGGTGTTTCATCACCGCAACTGGATAATGCAGATCGTGGCTTTAGTTTTATGGCAGAAGGTCCGTTAGATATGCGCATGAATCAAACTGCCGGTCTAAGTGCTGCGCAGTGGCTGGCGCAAGCTGGTGAAGAAGAAATTGCCAACGTTATTTATCAATTTGGCGATGAAAAGAAATCTCGTCATATTGCCAGTCGTATCAAGAAGTTTCAATTAGAACAGCCGCTAGAAACCACTTTACAATTGGCTAATATTGTCAGTGAAGTAGTCAGAGGTCAGAAGAAAAAACACCCAGCAACACGAACTTTTCAAGCTATTCGTATTTTCATTAACCAAGAACTTAAACAACTCTCTGACACCCTAGAGCATTCTAAAGAAATATTAAGCCACCAAGGCAGACTCTCTATTATTAGCTTTCATTCTATTGAAGATCGCATTGTCAAACGCTTTATTCAAAAAAATTCACGACAAAAATCACTGCCAAAAGGCTTGCCAATTTTTGACCAAGCCATACAAAAAATGCCATTTAAAGACTTGGGCAAACAATTTGCCAGTAAAGACGAAGTCGGACATAACAAACGCTCTCGTAGCGCCATTCTAAGAGTGGCTGAGAAAAACTAATGCTGTCTGTCCGCATATCGCAACTTCAATTCAACCTAGTGTTATTCGTTAGTATTATTATTTTAAGCTTATTGAGTATTGTTTGGCATCACCAAATCTACACACTATACAAACAAATTAAATACAGTAATACACAGCATCACCAAATAATAGCACTCAACAAACAACTACTAAGTGAGCATTCTCAAATTATGAATGGAGATGAGATTAAAACCCATGCCATTAATACACTAGGCATGCATGAAGCTCAAACAAAAGACTTTGGCAAATGGTACAAGGGGAATCTTGCGCTATGAGTTTATTTCAATTTAAATCCCTGCCCGGCCTTGAAAGAGTCCAAGGTTATTGGCGTCGACAAGGCTTTGTAAAATTTATATTTGTAGCTTTATTTAGTATTTTTTCTTATCAAGCGATTTCTATTTCAAACACCCATCAACCTGGCCTCTCGGTGCAAGATCGAGCTCATAATCAGGCTAATAAAGTTCAAATCAATAGTGCCAGAAGAGGGGATATTCTGGATCGACATGGCAACATATTGGCCAGTTCCAGATTACTCAAACGCGTCATACTAGATCCGATGCTGATTGATCCAGCTTTCATTCCAGGCCTAGCGCAAGCGCTCAACATGAATGAGGCGGAATTAAGTGCGTTATTGGCTAAAAAAAGAAAGATAAAATCACGCTATTTACCTATTAAAAAAAACCTAACGCTTACTGATCCAATTCTTGACAAGCTAACTGATTTTAAAAAACAGAGAGTTGAGGTCTGCACAACAAAGCCTGGTCACGCCAAAATTAGCTTACTCGATAAGGTGCTTAACACTCTAGGGGTGCAGTCTGTAGAGGGTGAAAAGATAATGATTAATAAATGCGCCAAAAAGAGGATTGGACAAGCGCTAGCCTTAAGGCAAGATACTCAAAGATACTATCCAAAATCAGCCTCCATGGCACCACTACTCGGGCGAGTCAATTCTGAAAACAAAGGAGGCTCAGGAATTGAGGCAGAATTTGAAAACATATTGGCTGGTGTCGATGGTAAAAAACATTTAAATTTTACAAATAATGCCAACAATGCTTATTTTAATCCTCATATAAAGTCAGAACTCTTACACGGTCAAAATATTGAGTTAACAATCGATACAGATATTCAATACCATGCTTATGCAGCGATTAAAAAATCAGTTTTAAAGCATGAGGCCGACTCAGGATCGGCCATTATTCTAGCACCAAATGGCGAAGTTTTGGCCATGGTTAACTATCCTGCTGATGACCCTAATGACAAAAGCTTGTACAATCCGAGTCATTATCGAAATCGTGTTTTATCTGATAAGGTGGAGCCAGGGTCAACCATGAAGCCATTCACCATGCTTTTGGCATTAGACCAGGGAAAAATCACCGCAGAAGAAGATGAGCTGATTGATGTCAGCAAGTCTATTGGCCACCTTAGAACCAATCGTGAAGTTAGAAAGTATGGCGACGCCATTACCGTTAAAAAAATCTTGCAAAAATCTCACAACTTAGGCACTGTTAACGTCTCTGAACGCCTTAGTAAAGAAGACATGTACAGCACTTGGAGTAAGCTTGGATTTAGCCGCCCTTTAAGCCTAGTTCCGAGTATTGAAAATTCTGGCTCACTCAGGCATTATGAGTCTTGGAGTCTGGCAGATAAACGCACACTGTCTTTTGGGCACGGGCCAATGGAAACTAATTTAGCGCAATTAGCCAAAGCTTATTTGGTATTTGCCAATGAAGGATCAGTAATGCCATTAAAACTGGTTAAAAATATGCCGAGTTATGAGCAAAGTACACAGGTTTTCAGTAAAGAGTCCACACACAAAATAGCCGGCTTACTCGATGCGGTTGCTTCGTGGAAAGGCTCAGGTTATCGTGCACGAATCAAAGGTTATAACGTTGCTGGAAAAACAGGCACTGCAGAGATGGTGGTGAATGGAAAATATCACAAAGATGGTGCCAAACGCACCTTCTTTACCGGCTTTGTGCCTGTTAAAAATCCTAAGTACATCATGGCGGTAAGACTGGATTATCCAAAAAAATGTTATGTCTACAAAAGACCTGATCTTAAAAATAAATGTGAAGGATCAAACTCTGCCGCTATGGTTTTTAACGACACTATGAAGCGTGTTTTAACCAACGATACTGCGATTAAACTAAGCGCCAATCCTTAAGTTCTACGCTTTCCTTTGAGAATGCCCTGCATAATTTTTTGTTGATCTTCCAAGGTGTGAGCATGATGAATAGAAGATTTAATCTGCTCGGCATGTTGTTGATTTTCTATGGCAGTCAAAATAGATAAAAATTCTTCTCGAGCCTGAACCTCGCTTAAATGAGGCTCGAGCACGCACAACTGCTTAAGTCGAGTAAAAATCCCCTGTTTGTCTTGAAATGGCTTAATCAACTCAGATTGAGAAATATCTTCATCAATTTGCGCCGACCTCACTAATTCCAATAGTACTTGAGAATTTTCAATAGTGCGCACTCTAACCTCAATGGTTGAATCTGCCAAAGCCGGATAATTTAATAATAAAGTGATCATCTTTGACATTAGCGCCTTTGTCTTAGAGTGTTGGACTGCAGGTTTGTGTACGGGTTGTAAGTCCTCACCATCTGAAAAACTAGACAAGTCAACCTCGCCAGTATCGTCAAAATCTGGCTCTATATCTGCATACACAGGTGGCAGCTCTGGCGTCTGAGGCTGTTGCTCTGCAACTGATCGAACTTGATCAATACTTTGGCCTACCATTTGGGCCAAGCCCTCCATTAACTGCTGTTGATAGACTTCGTAATTAACTGACGTTATTAGATTTGTGGCTTTTTCTAGAAATAGCGTTTTACCTTCGATAGTATCAAAATCAACTTCTGATTTCAGGTGTTCAAATAAAAATTGAGATAAGGGTTGAGCTTTAGAAATGCGCTCTTCAAAAGCCTTGGCAGACTCTTTTTTCACTAAAGAATCCGGATCTTCACCATCAGGTAGAAATAAAAACTTAAATGTTGTGCCTGCTTTCATGACTGGCAAAGTAATCTTAAGAGCTTTCCAAGCAGCTGCGCGACCCGCATCATCCCCATCAAAGCAAAATACGATAATATTGGTTGTGCGCATTAATATTTGTAAATGCTCAGTGCTAGTTGCAGTTCCAAGTGTGGCAACCACTTTAGTAATGCCAGCCTGGTGGAGTGCTACGACATCCATATAACCCTCTACCACCAGCATATAATCCATTGATCTGGAGTGCTTACGCGCATGATGCAAGCCGTACAACTCTTTGGATTTTGAAAAAATAACACTTTCAGAAGAGTTTAAATATTTAGCCTTTACCTCTTGTTCAAAGGCTCGACCACCAAAAGCAATAACATCACCCTTGGTATTATGAATAGGAAACATAAGCCGATCCCGAAAGAAATCGTAATCTCCATATTGACCCTCTTTAACCAAACCCAGTATTTTTAAATCATCTACCTCTTGCTCACTATTGTCAAAATGTAGCAACAAGTCCTTATTACTTGGGGTTGCAAAACCTAACTCAAACCGCTTGGCAATTTCACCGCTAATGCCTCTGGACTTTGCATAATTTACCGCCTTATCTTTGGCGGGAGAATTGCGCAACTGCATTCCATAAAAATCACTCACTTTTTTTGATAATGATCGATAGCGTTCAAATCTTGGGTCAACAGGTTTAGCGTTTGAGTCATACTCTATGGCCAGCCCGCATTCACTGGCAATGGTTTCAATTGCTTCTACAAAATTTAAGTTATCAAATTTTTGAATAAAACTAATAGCACCCCCACTCTCACCACACTTAAAACAATGATAAAATTGCTTGTGAGCATTCACAGCGAAGTTGCTATTTTTTCCTCCGTGGAATGGACACGGTGCACGATAATCACTGCCAGATTTTTTAAGTGGCACGCGTTTATTGATCAAATCAACAATGTCGATTTGATTGGGAAGATCATCAATAAAGCTCTGACTAATATAAGGCATAAATGGTATTTTAATGAATAATCGACAATTTTATCATCCTAAATTTCTGCCAACTTGGCTACTCATTAGTCTTATGAAATTTGGCGCCAAATTACCCTTTAAAGTACAAGTTACGCTTGGAAAAATAATGGGCATGGCTTTATACCCTTTGTTGGGTAGATTTAGAAAAATCGCTTTTATTAATATCTCTCGTTGCTTTCCTAATAAGCGTAAATCCGAAGTAGAAGCACTCGTTCGTCAAAATTTTGAAGCTTTGGGTGTGTCTATTTTTGAGACGGCTAATGCTTATTTTGCAACCAATGATAAAGTCTCATCTATGCTTAGTGTTCACAACGAACACCACCTAACAACAGCCATTAATAATCAACAAAGTGTCATCTTACTGGCCGCACACTTTATGCCGCTCATGCTTGGATCTCGTGCGCTGTTACTCAAGCATCATATAGCCAATATTTATCGCCCTCAAAATAATGCCTTATTTGATGAAACTATGCGTAAAGGCTTTGTTGATAATGGTGCCACCATGATCAAAACCAAAGACACCAAGTCCATGCTTAAAGCCATTAAAAACAAATTGCCTATTTGGTATGCACCTGACCAAGACTTAGGACTAGACAAATGTATCTTTGCCCCTTTTTTTGGCATTCAGACTGCCACTGTATCTGCCACAGCAAGACTGGCTAAAGGTGAAAATACTGTAGTAATCCCCTACTTCTTCATTCGTACCGACTCTGGCTATAGCATGAGCTTTGAGGCGCCTATTGAAAACTACCCTAATACTGACGCAGCCATTAGCGCCACAATAACTAACCAGATACTGGAAGCTCAAATTTTAAAATTCCCTGAACAATATCTATGGATACATAAACGCTTCAAAACACGCCCTGAAGGTGAGCAGGATTTTTATTAACTTATTTAGTTCAAGTATTAGAACAATTAATCAAATTAGCGTATAATTAACCCTTTATTATTTTACGTTTCAGAATTATTTATTATGTCAATTGATACACAAGCAATTATCAAAGAATACCAAACTACAGATGGAGATACTGGTTCAACTAACGTGCAGGTCGCTTTATTAACAGCGCGCATTAAGCATTTAACTGAGCATTTCCAAACCCATAAAAAAGACCATCACTCAAGAAGAGGTCTACTACATTTGGTTTCTCAACGTAAAAAATTGTTGACTTACCTTAAAGGTTCAAATGTAGATGCCTATTCTGATTTAATCTCACGCTTAGGTTTAAGAAAATAAATTAACTTATTTTCTTAAAAAGGCCCCGTTTGGGGCTTTTTTTATGCCCACTCAATAGTAAAATCAAGACCATGGAACTATCACCCACTTATCAAAAAATTAACGACCTGCTTGAACGAGCAAAAATACTCTCCGCTCATCTAGAGCTCGAGGAAAAACAGGGTCGTTTAGAAGAAGTTCTACTTGAAATGGAAAACCCAGCCCTCTGGTCAAACCCAGATGAGGCACAAGCATTAAGTCAGGAAAAAGTTAAACTGGAAAATATTTGTCAAACATTCGAACGCGCAGACAATATTTTAGAAGATGCGCAAGAATTGCTTGATATGGCACAAGCAGAAAATGACGAGGACACTGTTTTAGGCATTCAGGATGATTTAAACTCTATCGAAACGGCTATTGCCAAACTAGAATTTGAGCGCATGTTTAACGGTGATTTAGATGCCAACTCAGCCTATCTAGATATTCAATCAGGCTCTGGTGGTACTGAAGCCCAAGATTGGGCGGAAATGGTGCTACGTATGTATCTACGCTGGGGTGAAAAACACCATTTTAGTGTCAAGCTAATGGAGGCTTCAGCGGGTGAAGTGGCTGGCATCAAATCTGCTACCATTCATTTTGACGGCGAATACGCCTACGGCTGGCTGAGGAGTGAAATTGGTATTCATCGCTTGGTCAGAAAATCCCCATTTAATGCCAACGGTAAACGTCATACTTCATTCTGCTCGGTTTTTGTTTCACCAGAGGTAGATGACAATATTGATATCGAAATCAATAAAACTGATATCCGTATTGATACCTATCGTGCCAGTGGCGCCGGTGGCCAGCATGTTAATAAAACCGATTCAGCTGTACGAATCACTCACTTACCCACGAATACCGTAGTTCAGTGTCAAGATGGGCGCTCACAACATGCCAACAAAGATCAAGCCATGAAGCAGTTAAAATCAAAACTCTATGAGCTTGAAATGCAAAAGCGCAATAGCGAAAGTCAAGAATTAGAGGATGCCAAATCTGATATAGGCTGGGGACATCAAATTCGCTCTTATGTACTAGATCAATCTCGTATTAAAGATTTACGTACTGGCGTAGAGTCATCCAATACGGGTGATGTGCTTGATGGTAATTTAGACAAATTTATCGAAGCCAGCTTAAAGGCTGGCTATTAGCAGATATAGGCCTTGCCTATTATCTTTAAAATTAAGGAAAAAAATATGACAACAAATAATACACAACAGCCTGAGAAGACAACACATTATGACATGATTGCAATTGGTGCCGGATCTGGCGGTCTGTCAGCAGTAGAAAGAGCTGCAGAATATGGTAAAAAATGTTGTGTTATTGAGGTTAAAACGATTGGTGGTACGTGTGTTAATGTAGGTTGCGTGCCGAAAAAAGTTATGTGGTTTGCCGCTAATACCGCCACACAAATTAACAGTGCCAAAGGTTTTGGTTTTGATGTGGAACTCAAAAACTTCTCTTGGAAAACCTTAAAGGAAGGTCGAGATAACTATATTAAGGGCATTACCACTTGGTACGATGGCTATTTAGAAGAGCTAGGTATTGACTATATTCACGGCTTTGGTAAATTAGTTGATCAGCATACAGTTAGTGTCAATGGTGTTGAGTATAGTGCTGATACTATCGTTCTATCACCCGGTGGTGAGCCTGCTGTGCCTCATGTTGAAGGGGCGAAATATGGAATTACCTCAGATGGTTTTTTTGAGCTAGAAGACCTACCTGCAAAAGTAGCTGTTGTGGGTGGTGGTTATATTGGTGTAGAGCTTGCTGGCGTACTAAATGCACTTGGGTCCAGCGTCGAAATTTTCTGTAGAGCTGACAAGCTCCTAGGTGGATTTGATCCAATGATTCAAGATGCGCTGAATAAAGATTATGCTAATCATGGTATCAAACTTCATCATAATATTCAAATTGATAAAGTTTCAAAAGAGAAAACTCTACATACCAACAAAGGTGATTTTTCTGGATTTGATGTTATTATTTGGGCAGTAGGACGCAACCCAATGACTCAGCATTTAGGATTGGAAAATGCCGGAGTTGATTCTGACCAACGTGGCTTTATTCCAACTGATAAATTCCAAGCTACTAATATTGACAATATTTTCGCACTGGGTGATGCAACAGGCCGTGCACCACTCACACCGGTGGCTATTGCTGCCGGTCGAAGACTGTCTGATCGTTTATATAACAGTATGACAGATCGACACCTTGACTATAACAATATTGCTACTGTTGTCTTTTCACATCCACCTATCGGCACCATTGGCTTAACTGAAGCTCAGGCTAATGAACAATTTAACCAAGTTAAAGTGTATAAATCAGAGTTCACCCCAATGGCAGATGCCCTACTAGATCACAAAACAACGACAGCACTTAAACTGGTTTGCGAAGGGGATGATGAAAAAGTTGTAGGCTGTCATATCATGGGTCATGGCGCAGATGAGATGCTACAAGGCTTTGCTGTGGCTATTAAAATGGGTGCCACTAAAAAACAGCTAGATGATACGGTGGCGATTCACCCTTCAAGCGCAGAAGAGTTGGTAACCATGAGATAAATCTAATGGCGGTTTAATTTGCGCCATTTATAGGGCTCAATCGGCGGAGTATAAAAACCCCAAAAACCGAGTTTTTCCGCTTTGGCTAAATCCTCTTCTTGCTGGTAGGCATCTTTGTAAGAAAATGCCATGCCCGACTCCACCATAAGTTTGCCAATATTAGTATTTCCCTTATAAATTCGAACCAAAATTCTCTGATAATGATCGATACCTATCGGCTTTATCGCAATTTCTCCAGGAAGACTTTTAAGCAGTCTTTGCAAATAGCGTTTCGACAATCGCCCACAATCAATCACTCGGTTAACATGTTCACGACATTTTTGTTTAATTTCTGGCGTATCAATATCAGCAAGGCGCATTTGCAAACTCACACTATCACCATCTACAATGTATAAAGATTGATCACTATGGAGTGAAAAATCACCTACATTGGCCAGCGCCCTAAATGAGACAAACAAAGCGAAAACAAATAATTTCATATACAAGATGGGTAGCGGTAAAATTAATCATTTTATCCGATGATTGACGCACACTATGGATGCATTAGAGCAAGTAAAATTTGATGAGCAAGGCTTGATACCTGCAATCGCTCAAGATCACCAAACAGGTGAGATTTTAATGTTTGCTTGGATGAATCAAGAAGCACTATCATTGACAATTGAAAAACAACAAGCGGTGTATTACTCGCGCTCGCGCCAGAAACTCTGGTTCAAGGGTGAAGAGTCTGGACATGCGCAAAAAATTAAAGAGATTTACACCGATTGTGATCGTGATGTTATTCTTCTAAAAATTGAACAAATAGGTGGCATTGCTTGTCATACTGGTAGAGCCTCTTGCTTTTTTCAAAAATTAGATAACAATAACTGGCAGACAATGACCAAAGTTATTAAAGACCCAAAGGATATATATGGATGATATTTTCAAACAATTAGAACTAATTTTAGAGCAGCGCAAAGGTGCAAGTGCTGATAGCTCTTACGTGGCTTCTTTGTATAATAAAGGCACAGATGAAATTTTAAAAAAAATCGGTGAAGAGTCTGCTGAGGTGATTATGGCAACTAAAGATGGCGTAAATGACAAAATTATCTATGAAGTGGCAGATTTATGGTTCCATACGTTAGTATTACTACGACACAAAGACATAGAAGTCGATAAAATAGAGCAAGAATTATCAAGACGCTTTGGCTTGTCGGGGTTAGAAGAAAAAGCCAATAGAAATTAACAAATAAAAATAGGAGAGAATTATGATGCCAGGACCTTTTGAACTGATTATTATTTTAGTTATTGTATTACTACTGTTTGGTGGTAAACGCCTTAAAAATATTGGTGGTGACCTAGGTGGCGCTATCAAGGGCTTTAAAAAGTCTATGAAAGATGGTGAAAATGACAAGCTAGATGGTAAAGATGCTAAAGATGAGATCATCGAAGCTAAAGTTGTAGATAGCAACAAAGACTCTAAATAAACCCTTTACATGTTTGACATTGGTTTTTGGGAATTTGCCTTAATTGGCATCATCGCCTTGGTGGTTGTAGGACCCGAGCGTATGCCTAGTATCGCCAGAGCTGCAGGAAAATATGCTGGAAAAGCTAAACGCTTTATTGCCAAAATTCAAGAGGATGTTGGCGAAGAGTTAGAGGTTGACAAACTCAAAGAACAGTTCAATGCAATGGATAAGGAAGCTAATATCGTTGAAATAATTGACGATGCTAAAGAAACCATTAGTGACATTAAAACCGATGTCAACAACATTAAAAACGATACTGATAGCACTAAAACATGACTCCTAAAGAAATGACCTTTGTTCAACATCTGGTTGAACTGCGTGACATCTTGTTACGCTCAGTTATTGCCATACTGGTTATTTTCATTAGCTTATTTCCTTTTGCAAATGAAGTCTACAGTTTTATCGCTGCACCTATTATCAGCGTTCTACCTCAAGGTAGTAATATTATTGCCATTGGTGTTATATCACCATTCTTAACTCCACTTAAAATGGCGTTAATCATGGCGGTGTACATCGCCATGCCCTATCTGCTTTATCAAGTGTGGAAGTTCATTGCACCCGCACTCTACAAACACGAAAAACAAATGATTATGCCTTTGGTTATCTCTTCAACCATTTTGTTTTATGCCGGCCTATTGTTTTCTTTTTACATTGTCTTTCCAGTTATCTTCGGGTTTTTATCTAGCATTGGCCCAAGTATTGTTGACTTTACACCTGATATCCAATACTACTTAGATTTTGTACTCAAGGTTTCATTTGCATTTGGTATTGCCTTTGAAGTGCCAATTGCCACCATCTTGCTAATTATGTTTGGTGCAACCACCATTGAAAATCTAAAAAAGAATCGACCATATGTTGTGATCGGCGCCTTTATATTGGGCATGCTGTTAACCCCGCCTGATATTATCTCGCAAACCCTAATTGCCATCCCTATGTGGTTATTGTTTGAAGCTGGGCTTATTTTTGCCCCTTTATTTGTGCGAAAAGAAGAGGATTCTGAATCGAGTTCTAA
The DNA here is from genome assembly GCA_018644675.1 of Candidatus Thioglobus sp. Lineage (GTDB taxonomy): Bacteria > Pseudomonadota > Gammaproteobacteria > PS1 > Pseudothioglobaceae > Thioglobus_A. The sequence continues at coordinate 8,355 of JABGQC010000017.1, read as the reverse complement.
TGATACTGATCCCGATAATGATCCAGATCAGCCATCTAAATCCGACTCTGAAGATGATGATGACTGGAGTGATGACGAGTTCGACACCGAAATGGACAAAATCGATGAAGATTTTCAAAAGATGGATGAAGAATTTGCCGACTACCTAAAAAAACTAGACGACGAAGATCCTAAAAAGAAAAGCTAAAAACTAGCTTAATAATTCAAACGCATTAATTACACTTTCGGCGACATCAACAATGCGCTTGTTTTTATCCATCGCCATTTTTCTCAACGACTGATAAGCCTCATCCTCATTAATCTCTTTGTGCTTCATTAGTAAACCTTTCGCCTTTTCGACTGCTTTACGCTCAGATAGTTGATTACGAGTTGCATCAAGCTCGTCTTTTAGCGCCTGAAACTCTCTAAATCTAGCCATAGCAACATCAATAATTGGCTGCACACGATTCTCTTCAAGGCCGTCTACAATATAAGCGTTAACGCCTGATTTAATAGCAGAGCTGGCCATCTCAGAATTTGATTCCTCAGCAAACATAACAATAGGCTTAGGCTTGGTGTTGTTGATATCGCTTAAGTTGGCAAATACCTCTTCATCTGGAATGTCCGCATTAACAATAACCACATCTGCATGAGTCATTTCGTTGCTATCTGCTAGCTGGGCACTACTACCCATACGGCAGATAACATCATGCCCCTTGTCTTGTAAGGCTCTACGCAACATGGCAGAACGTCCAGAGTTCTCATCAACTAAGATGATTTTAAGTGCTATATTCATAGGGGGTGTATTTTAACTTATGAGGTCATACAAGATTTAAAAATTGCTCTATGCACATCTCCAATACTAACAATGCCCACTAGCTTTCCATTTTGAGTTACTGGAATTCTACGATATTTTCTAAGCCACATAGTGCTTGCTGCTTTTAAACAAGGCATATCAAGATCAATACTATCTACACCATTGGTCATGACTTCGCTTATTTTGGCATTCATGATATCTTTGTAATTTGTCTCCATATTTTCAAAGTCAAAATGCGTATCACTCATAATGTCTTCCAATTTCGGAAACATGTGTTGCAATATATCTTTTTCAGAAATAATACCAACCAAGTTATTATCTGCATCTACAACTGGCGCGCCACTGATATGATCCATAATCATCATTAATGCAATATCCTTAACTGGCTGATCAGCTGTTACTGTTTTCACGTCAGTTGACATAATATCTTGAACAATCATATTTTCTCCATTTTTATTAAGTATTAATACCCCTATTCTACATAATTAATATTTATATTTTCAAGGGATTTACACCAAAAAACCCCGCTATAAGCGGGGTAAAAATTATCTGGAATTTTTGTCAGGGAATCTTTACAACCCTCCCTTGTAAGGGTTTATTTTGTAAACTCTGGATAAGCCTCTAAGCCACACTCAGAAATATCAGAGCCTGCATACTCTTCTTCTTCAGAGATTCTAACACCCATAATTGCTTTAAGCACTAACCACAATACTAGCGAGGTACCAAATACCCAAACAAAGATTGTACCTGCACCCGCTAACTGACCACTGAATGAAACACCCGAATTAGTCAATGGCACTGCTAATAAACCCCACAGACCAACAATACCGTGTACGGAAATTGCACCTACTGGATCATCAATTTTGAATACTTTATCAAGTGTCGAAATAGAGAATACCACCAAGATACCACCAACAGCTCCGATTAGAGTTGCCTCTAAAGCAGTTGGTGTATCAGGTCCAGCAGTAATCGCCACAAGTCCTGCTAATGCACCATTAAGCGCCATTGTAAGATCTGCCTTACCCCATAGTAGTTTAACCAATAGTAACGCCGCAATAACACCACCAGCTGCTGCTGCGTTAGTATTTAAAAACACCATTGCCACTGCATTAGCACTTTCCTTACTTGCTATCGCTAATACCGAACCACCATTGAAACCAAACCAACCTAACCAAAGGATAAAAGTACCTAAAGTTGCAAGTGGCATGTTTGCACCTGGAATCGCATTTGATGAACCATCTTTGTTGTACTTACCCTTACGAGCACCCAATACAATAACACCTGCTAAAGCAGCAGCAGCACCAGCCATGTGTACAATACCTGAACCTGCAAAGTCAGAGAAACCTAAATCACCTAGTACGAATAAACCAAATACCGCTTCACCATTCCATGTCCATGCGCCTTCCATTGGGTAAATAACACCAGTGAAAATAGCTGCAAATGCAAAGAAAGAGAATAACTTCATACGCTCGGCAACTGCACCAGAAACAATTGACATTGCTGTTGCAACGAAAACCACCTGGAAGAAGAAGTCTGATGGCGCTGCATAAGTTGCATCTTTAGCAACTGTTTCAATTCCATCTAACATGACACCACCGCCATACATAATGTCATAACCATAAACCATATAAGTTGTACACGCGATTGCAAATAAACCAATGTTTTTTGTTAAAATTTCCGCCGTATTTTTACTACGAACCATACCCGCTTCAAGCATTGAGAAGCCCGCTGCCATCCACATAACCAATGCACCCATCATTAAGAAATAAAAGGTGTCTAATGCAAATTGCATTTCTAAAATTGTATTTTCCATGTTGCCTCCTTTATAACGCTACTGAACCAGTTTCACCCGTACGAATACGAACCACTTGTTCTAGCGAAGTAATAAATATTTTTCCATCACCAATCTTGCCGCCCTCAGATTTTGCCGCAACACTAATTGCTTCAATAACACTGTCAACCTGATCTGCAGCAATCGCAATCTCCAGCTTAACCTTGGGTAAAAAATCTACTGTATATTCCGCACCTCTGTATAACTCAGTATGGCCTTTTTGACGACCAAAACCCTTTACCTCGGTTGCCGTGATTCCTGAAACGCCTATCTCTGATAGCGCCTCTCTAACTTCATCAAGCTTAAAAGGCTTGATAATTGCTGTAATTATTTTCATCATCTTTCTCCTGTTTTCTTTAAAGCAAAAAAAAAGCCAGTTATCTCGATTTGCAAAATTTGCAAATAAAAATAACTGGCTTCAATACCATTTTTTACACAACTCCCTCATGAAGCATGCAAAAAAAAACGCTTATTTAAACTCTTATCAAAAAGAATCTAAATAAACGTCTATGTTTGTTGTCAAATCCCGCCTTTGGGTCTAACTACGAAAAATTATAACCACTTTAACAAATAAATGCAACTTAAATTTTATAACCAACATCATGCATACGTATCCTCAAAATTTTCCAAAAAATCTTCAACAGATAAATAATGATTACCATCACATGAAAAGCTAAGCCCAATGGTGCCGTTCATAATATTAAGGCTGGCTGTTTTCAAATATAAATTATCGTCCATAAAACGCATATGTTTAAACTTGCCAAATACGTCTTTAACTTGCTCCTGGGTAACCTTAGCATCCACCGGATACTTTTTTTTGGGATACAGTAAGCATATATCAGGACTGGTAATTTCTTCAAGCACATGGACATGGTAATTGTAAGGGTTGTCAATTGTCCAAATAGTTGCTCTCGAAGACGCATAATGAAGCTTCAAATGAAAAGCGCCCAATTCATTTAATAACTCAACTGCAATATTATGAACAGTATCAATTGATTTATCCATTGCAGAGTTTGCTCGCGTTTGATTAAACAAATTAGAGCGAATTTCTGGATCGCCTTTAATTTGTCGCCAATCATCCAAATTAATATCTTGCTTTGGCAGTGGTAACTTCTCCAGTTCAAGATCAAACACCAATAAGGCAACAAACTGATCGTTATGACAGATTGAATGCACCATACTAATGCACGGCTTCAAGGACGTTCTAGAAATATAAGTATTGGAAATATAAATTGGATGCTGCTCATCTACCGCATTAAAAAAAGGCCGATCTGATAAATCTCGCCCCTTAAATTCTGGCAATATCGCCTCTTTGCTAATATTAGCACTCATCTGAATGCCCGATGTATCTAATACATAAGCCAGTCTTGTGTATTGATGATGTTGCATATATGAGAAAAGCAATTCATTCAAATGATCGAAGCTAAGCTCTTTGTCTAAGCAACTATCACAAGCCTGAGCAAGTTGCATTAGCCCTTCGCCCAACTGGTCTGTTAAAAAGGTTTTCTGCTCATTAATTAAATCTGAAATTTTCATACTTCAACCATTGCTAAATAATCTCGCTCACTCAAAATAGTTAGGCCAAATTTTTCAGCCGCCTCAATTTTCTTTTGCCCAACATTATCACCAATTACCAAATAATCTGTTTTTCCAGTAACACTAGATGCAACCTGAATACCTAGTTTTTTTGCGTTTTTCTTCATGACTTCTCTTGAGCCATTCATCTTTCCAGTAAAGACAATTTTCCTACCTGACAATTCATGAGAAATCTTAATAGCATCCATATAAACTTGTGTTATTTCTAAATTGAACTGATACTGAAGCAACTCGTCAAACTCATTTCGAATGGTTTTCAAACCTTTTACAATCAATGCAGCAGTTAGATCTGCAAAGCCATCAATATCAGCAACTTGGTTTTCATCAAGTGTAAAGATATCCTTAATAGAATAAGATTTTAATAAGTTTTCGCAATTACCCAAGCCCATTCTAGTAACACCAAAAGCCGCCAAAAAACGCCAATCTTCAACCTGCTCGGTATGAGACCTACCAAGTTGAGTAAGTAAGTTTTCACTGGTTTTGTCACCAAAACCCATTGCGGTTAAATCACCATGACTTAGGCCATAAATTTGTGAAATTTTATCAATGCCATGTGCATACAGCTTTTCGATCGTAGCAATACCAAAGCCATCGTTGTTGGCCAGTATCTTAAAGAAGTACTCCATTTTTCCAATAATTTGAGCGGGGCATTTGCTGTGATTAACACACATTAAAAAATCAGATTCCCATTGCAAGGGCGTTTGACAACTTGGGCAAATACTTGGAATATCCACAGCTACAGACTTAAGCACTTGATTAATTTTAGGAATTACCAAGCCCGAACGTGTTAACTCAATTACACTACCAGCACCCAAGCCTTGTTCCTTCACCAAACCATAATGATGCCCTGTTGCACGCACAATGGTCGCACCACTTAACAAGGTGGGCTCCAACTCTGCAACTGGCGTGATTTTTCCTGTACGCCCAACTTGCGGGGTGACAGATAAAACCTTAACTTGAGCCTTATCTTTATTTTCTTTAAAAGCAATCTGCCAGCGATGAAATTTTCTATTGGCGCCCATTTGAGTCTTTAAAGCTTTGCTAGTTGTCTCAAAAACCACGCCATCTACATCAAAATCTACCGTGGTTAATACTTCAGCTACAATCAGCTCAAAGCGCTCGATTAGCTCGCCAACACTTCCTTGCCAAGTTGGCAACTGTGCAAATGGTACAAACAAAGCCGCCTTATTATTGATAGCTTGCTGAGCTTTTTCATCTAAGGCTTTTTCTTTAATTAAGCTGGCTTGAAAATTACGTGGATATTCAAAACTATCTGATAAATGTGTCTGAAAATAACTTTGCTTAACTACAATTTCACCCGCACCTTGTCCACGCTCAGAATCATTATAAACTTGAAGTCCGCGAGCAAACACCCTGGAAATGTCGCTGCCTTTTTTACCATCTCCACGTGTATATAAGCACTCTCCATCGTCATAACCAGCAAAGCCATCGAGCTTGGGTGTGGCTTTAATTTGGATATCTTGAGCTTCTAGATTAATTTCAGCTGCAGATTTTTGTAGACGCTCAATCCATTTCTGAATTTCAAGCCAAGTATAAGCCTTGTCCGTCGATAACATTATCTCGGGTAATAAAACTTTTTCCTCGGAAAATCCCCGCCCTTCTGGTTCGACCACTTGCAGCAGTGAATACTTTGGCAGTCTTTGCTTTAACGCTGAAAGATAGACGAAATCATAGTCCTGATCACTAACTATGGGATTCCCTTGTCGATAAGCGGCGTTAGCTAGCTCACAGAATTGCGCCAAATCTTGATCAGATAAATCATTCACCAAGATTTCTTGGCGAATGATTTGATCAATGATTGGTTGTGACAGCGTCACCTTAATTTTAGTTAGAACTGCTTAGCAATATTGCCTAAGAACTCATAACTAAAGTCGATGGTTGCTTGCTCATTTTCTTCAGAAAGATCATTAAAGTAAACCTCTGTCTTTCCTGTATCAATCTGCTTAACAATAATCTGAAAGGATTTCTTAATGGCATCATCACCAAACATACGCGAGAAAATACCTTGATCTTCAGTTCTGGCAACGTTAATATAGAAACTACCTTCTTTAACATCTTTGTCTTCAATATCAATATTTAGCTGGTCTAGCGCCCAACCCATATTATCCCAAGTGTCATATTGGCCTAATGAGAAAGTCAGTTTGGCGTAGCCACCAATACCTTTATCCACTGCCACACTTAATACCTGCTCTTCTTTAGCCTTAATAATCTTCTCTCTAGCCACCGCATGATCACTACCTAAGAATGTCATTAGTCGATAGAGCATTTCTGTTTCTAGCGCCTGATCTTTAGGGCGAGACTGCCAAATCGTGTTTTCATCATCACTACCCGCTTTGGTAAGCACCTCTTCCATTGAATTTAGAGATAGGTATACCGAAGTCTTACTACCGTTTTCATTTGGCTCGATACGAATGCGATATTTATCAACAATTGGCAGTGCATAACGCGCCGCAATGGCTTTTTTCAACATAGAGCGAATAACACCTAACGATCGATCTGGAATTTCAGGATGATTTTCTAAGAAATCCGTCTCCATTAGGCCAATTTTTTTATTGGTTTTTTTAATAGCGAAACCGTGTGACTTAAAGAAACTTTTAGATAAATTCCACACATCATCTGTTTTTTTGTCAACCACTAACCAGCGACGCTCGCCTGAGCGTTTAACCTCAACATTTGATGGCACTCTAAGAATGCTTGTTGCCTCTTTAATTGCCTCATCTTTTTTAGAAAAACTAATCGTATCTTCTTGAATATTAGAGACATAATTTTCCAACTTGAATGAGTTTTGTGCACTCGGCTTGGTTAAATCCGGCGGTATCTCCAAAGAAGTAACAGTTTTGTTGGCGTAATATTTAATATCTCTTTCGCCCAAACTTGGCGCCTGCTCTTGTGTTTTTTCTTCAAAAGAAAAACAGCCCACTAAAGATAAAGAAAGTAGTGCTGTTAATGATATTTTAATCATACTATATAACTCCCAAATTAGATAAATCCTGCTCTAATGTTACCCGAGCTTGTTGTGATAATTTTGTCAGTGGCAGGCGAATGCCGCTGCCACATTTGCCCATTTTATGCATGGCCCATTTAACCGGTATCGGGTTAGACTCAATAAATAAACTTTGATGCAAATCCTCAAGTGGCTGATTAATTAATGTAGCTGTCGCTTTATTATCTTCAAACGCTGCTTGATAAGCTTGTGACAAAGCCTCTGGTACCACATTCGCACTCACCGAAATACCGCCATGACCACCCATTAAGATAAAGTCAATCGCAGTGGCATCATCACCACTATAAAGCAGAAAATCCTCTGGGCAAGTATCTATCAAAGCTTGTGCAACCTCTAAATTACCTGTGGCATCTTTGACGCCGATAATATTTGAAATTTTTGACAACCTAACAATCGTTTCAGGCAATAAATCTACCGCTGTACGTCCAGGCACATTGTACAAAATTTGATCAATATCCACTGTTTCGGCGATTAACTTGTAATGCTGGTACAAGCCCTCTTGAGTGGGCTTATTGTAATATGGTGTCACCAATAAACAAGCATCAGCACCAATCTGTTTGGCAGCTTGAGTTAGTTCAATGGCTTCAGAGGTAGAATTAGCACCCGTACCTGCAATAATGGCAATTCTGCCATTAGCAAATTCAACTGTTTTGCGCATCACTTTAATGTGCTCGTCTTGATTTAATGTGGCACTCTCACCTGTTGTACCCATGGAGATAATCGCACGCGTACCTGATGCTACGTGAAAATCTACCAATGATTCAAGCGCTGCATAATCCACCGATCCATCATCAAGCATTGGGGTGATTAAGGCTACCATTGAGCCGGTTAAAGGGTGATTTATACGCATGACAATAAACAATAAAATATTATTAAGATTATATACGAATTGATTTTAATAGGCGTATAAAAACCCTGGCATTCATTCTAATGCACACTATTGAATTAAATAAAATTTCGCAAATAATGTAAATGATCTATCAAACTACTCAAAAACTCTAAAGCAGAGCTTTATTCTGCTTTGTGACAGACAAAACCTGACTAATTAAGCCAAAAACGACTAATTTTTGACCATAAAATCCACTTTTGTAATAGGCAAGGCCTATT
>JABGQC010000016.1:30608-36142 GCA_018644675.1 Candidatus Thioglobus sp. | reverse complement strand
TTAACACGCTGATAAAAAGCTAGATTTTCATCTCCTTCAAGCACCAAAGAGTCTGAAGAAGCATCTAATTGAAAGTTAGGTATTTGAGTAATAAAAAATCCTGTTGTTATGAGCAACAGGATTAAGCCTAAAATGGATTTTTTTAGGACGAAATTAAAAAAAATATTCATAAGCCTAGAGGGTTTTTAAGGATTAATTAAAATTCAAATTTTGCAGATGTTTCCAAGCCTTGCATGACATCTAGTTGGGTTTCGAATAAAGATTTCGTCTCCCATTTGTGTTCGCTAAGGCGCGTAATAATTTTAGCACTCATGGCTTTTCCAGTGCCTTCGACGACAAAAATGCGTCCACCTACATTCAATAAGTGAAAAAACCGTCCAGTGATTTTTGGTACAGAAGTGCTGATAACGACAACATCAAAAAAATCTGTAGATCGCTGCCATCCTTTTGAGGCATCACCAACCTCTAATGTGACATTGTTAATATTAAGCTGCTTTAACTTCTCTTGGGCGCCTTGACTGAGTGTTTCATCAATTTCAATACTGGTAACAGACTGACATAATTTTGATAAAACAGCTGTTAAGTAGCCGCTACCTGTGCCCACTTCTAACACGGTTTCATTTTTCTGAATATTAAGTGCATCTAGCAGTCGACCCTCTACCTTTGGTGAAAGCATTTTGGCTTTATTGGATAGCGGGATTTCAATATCAGCAAAGGCAAGGTTTTTGTAATGATCGGGTACAAATTCCTCTCTAGGGACTGATTTTAAGGCGTTATTAGCAATATAGTCTAAACCACCCCAAGGGCGAATTTGGTTATCAATAGAGTTTTTTCTGGCTTGTGCAATATTCATAATCTTCTTATCGTTTTTTTGGTGGCAATAAATCAGTAATAGTGCCTTCTGCCATTTCGACTGCAAAGGCGGTTGTTTCGCTCAGAGTGGGGTGTGCGTGAATAGTGAGTGCAATATCTGACATGTCACACCCCATTTCTATGGCTAGAGTTGCCTCTGCAATAAGCTCGCCCGCATTTGTTCCACAAATTCCCATGCCTAGGATTCTACCAGTTTTAGCATCAAATAAGCCTTTAGTGACACCTTCGGATCTGCCGATGCTCAGACTACGTCCACTTGCTGCCCAAGGGAAAACACCTTTCTCATATGTAGCGCCTTCGGCTTTAAGCTCTTTTTCTGTTTTACCTGTCCAAGCTACCTCAGGATCTGTGTAAGCAACAGACGGAATAGTGAGTGCGTCAAAGCCGGATTTATGACCACAAATCACTTCAGCAGCAACCTTGGCCTCGTGTACAGCTTTATGCGCCAGCATTGGCTGGCCAACAATATCGCCAATTGCATAGATATTTTTTACGTTGGTTTTCATTTGTTTGTCAACATGAATAAAGCCCCAGTCATCAACCTCAACACCGGCCTTGTCGGCGCCAATAAGATGTCCATTTGCCGAACGACCAATAGATACCAGGACTTTGTCAAAAGTGTCAAATTCTGGCGCTTTTTTACCTTCGAATTCCACTTTAATGCCTGCATCCAAGGCTTCCATGCTGGCAACTTTGGTATTTAGAAAGATATTGGCATAACGCTTTTTAATGCGTTTGAATAATGGGTTAACAATATCTTTATCGGCACTGGCAATTAGCTGATCAGACAACTCTACAACAGTAATTTCACTACCTAAAGCTTCATATACAGTAGCCATTTCTAGGCCAATAATGCCGCCACCAACGATTAGTAGACGTTTTGGTACATCGCTTAATTCTAGTGCATCGGTTGAATCCATGACGCGTGGGTCATCAAATGGAAAAGCAGGAATTTTGGTAACTCTTGAGCCTGCTGCAATAATGCATTGTTCAAACTCAATCACTTCATCACTGTTCTCTATGGCGATCTGATTGTTAGCGATAAATTTTCCATAACCAGTAACGACATTGACCTTTCTTGCTTTGGCTAACGCCTTAATGCCACCTGTTAGCTTGCCAACGATTTTTTCTTTATTGCTGCGTACGCCATCAATATCAATTGTGGGCTCGTTAAAAGTAACTCCTAAATGTGAAGCCTCTTCTGCCTCATTAATCACTTGAGCAGTGTGCAAAAGCGCCTTTGAAGGGATGCAACCTACATTTAGACAAACGCCACCAAGAGCGTCATAACGCTCAATTAGAGTTACCTCTTTGCCAAGATCAGCCGCTCTAAATGCGGCAGTATAGCCACCTGGGCCTGATCCAATAACAACAACTTGAGTTTTGGTAATCATAATAAAATCTCTCTAATATCGCTTAGGATTGAGTTTAAGTCCGCCATAAAACGTCCACCTTGAGCGCCATCAATTACTCGATGGTCATAAGACAGTGCAAGTGGTAGAGTTAGTGTTGGAACAAAGTTTTTGCCATCCCAAATAGGTTTTGTTTGTGATTTTGATACACCTAAGATAGCAACTTCTGGTGAGTTTACAATCGGTGTAAATTGTGTGCCACCAATACCACCTAAGCTTGAAATTGTAAATCCTGCACCTTGCATGTCTCCAGGCTTTAGCTTTCCGTCGCGCGCTTTGGCCGATGTCTCTGCTAGCTCTGTTGCTAATTCGGTTAGTGATTTTCTCTCAACATTTTTGATGACAGGAACCACCAAGCCATTGGGTGTATCCATGGCAATACCTAGATTAAAGTATTTTTTAATAATAAGGTTTTCACCAGATTCATCCAGAGAGGCATTAAAGCGCGGATGATTTTTAAGCGCCTGTATAACGGCCTTCATAATAAACACTAAAGGTGTTAACTTAACGCCTTTAGCCTTTTGCTCTTGTCTAAAGGCTTCCATTTGGTCAATATTGACTTCGTCAAATTGAGTGACATGTGGAATATTTAGCCAACAAGCAGTTAGATGCTTGCCTGAGAGTTTGTTGATTCGAGATAATGCCAGTGTTTCAGTTTCGCCAAATTTTGAAAAATCAATGACTGGCGTCTTTGGTAGTGAACTACCTCCGCCAGAAGTGATAATTTGCTTAACATAGGCTTTAAGATCTTTATCTAAGACTCTGCCTTTTTGTCCTGTGCCGGTGACACGACTTAGGTCGACACCAATCTCTCTAGCCATTTTTCGAATCGAAGGGGAGGCGTGAGATTCTCCAGTCGGTAGAGTGGATACTGATTGGTCTAATACTGACTTGGCTGCTACCGGTTGTACTGCTTGTGCAGGGGCAGATGTTGATTGTGAAGTTTTAGTTGGTGCTACTTCTGCAGCTGCTTTTGAGCTATTGACGCTGGTAGATTCTACGCTAAGAATGAGATCGCCTAAGCTAAGTTTATCACCTAAGTTAACGCTAATTTCAACAATTTTTCCTGCAACCGGAGTGGGGATTTCCATTGAGGCTTTGTCACTTTCTAGTGTGATAATACTATCTTCTTCAGAAACTTCATCACCCACAGAAGCTAGTATTTCAATAACCTCCACCTCGTCAAAATCACCAATATCAGGTACGTTAACGGCAATAATTGAAGAAGCTGTTTGTGTAGATACAGATGTTTTTTCAGTATCTGATGGGATTTTTTTCTCGCTATTTTCTTCACTTTCCAGTGTAACAACAACATCACCTTGTTTAATTTTGTCACCGATATTAACATTAATGCTGCTGACTACACCCGCACTAGGCGTGGGAATTTCCATAGAAGCCTTGTCGCTTTCTAGAGTTATTATGCTATCATCAGTTTCTAATTTGTCGCCAACACTCACTAAAATCTCAATAACCTCTACTTCGTCAAAGTCACCAATATCAGGTAATTCTATATTTTTTATCGTGGACATCGTGTAAATTCCATCACTCATTTAAAGGTGATAATTATCGCAAAAACAACCGATAAAAGGGGATAAATGTTAAAATACTTTTAATCTTCCACTTGGCCAACTTATTTATATTTCATAATTAAGTCTTTATGACATGACAGAAGCATTATTAATCTCTAATCTGACAAAAACCTATGCCAACAATATGCAGGCATTGTCTCAGGTTAATTTGAGTGTCAAACAAGGAGATTTCTTTGCATTGTTGGGCAGTAATGGTGCTGGAAAAACCACCATGATTGGTATTATTTGTTCTTTACTGAACAAGTCTTCGGGCAAGGTTCAGGTGCTGGGTAAAGACCAGTCTCAGCATCTTAATGAAGTGAAGCGAATGATTGGGCTTATGCCACAAGAGTTTAACTTTAATCCGTTCGAACCTATTGAGGAAATTTTAATTAATCAAGCGGGGTATTACGGCATTGATCGTTGTACTGCCAAAGCCCAAGCAAAAATCCTATTAAAGCGTATAGAGCTTTGGGATAAGCGTCTAGATATGGCAAAATCATTATCTGGTGGCATGAAAAGACGGTTAATGTTGGCGAGAGCTTTAATTCACCAGCCAAAAATTCTTATTCTTGATGAGCCTAGTGCGGGTGTTGATGTTGAAATTCGTCGATCCATGTGGGATTTTCTGCGAGAGCTTAATGCCCAAGGGGTGACCATCATCCTCACCACGCATTATTTAGAAGAGGCTGAGTCTTTATGTCGTAATATTGCTATTTTGGACAAAGGGATAATTATTGAACAAACCAGCATGAAAAAGCTTTTGGCCAGGGTTTCCCAACAGGTTTTAATTCTAGAAAGCGTTAAACGTTTGCCAAATACCTTGCCTGAGCTTGATTTTAAAATAGAGCTGTTAGATGATTATTCGATACAAGTTGTTTTAGATGAGGTGAGTATTAGCCAAGCGCTCAATGCGCTAAGTGTTAAAGGTATTGAAATTGAACATGTTAGAAGTGCACAGAATCGCCTGGAAACTTTATTCCTGCGTTTAACGTCAAGGAAAAATTAACATGTGGATCGCTTACAAAACGATTGTTATTAAAGAAATTCTACGATTTTCTCGCATTTGGGTGCAAACCATTTTTCCACCCATTATTACCACTTCGCTTTACTTACTTATTTTTGGCGGCCTAATGGGTGAGCGCATTGGTGACATGCAAGGTGTTGATTATCTGCACTTTATTATTCCTGGCATTATCTTGATGACAGTTATTCAAAATTCTTATGCCAATACAGTGTCCTCGTTCTTTTTGGCAAAATTTAATCACAGTATTGAAGAGTTGTTGATTTCACCCGTGTCGTACTGGGTAATTTTACTGGGCTATATTTCTGGCGGTATAGCACGTGGATTTACCGTGGGACTTGGGGTTTTTATTGCTGTATCTTTCTTTGTAGAGTTGCATATTTACAATGTTTGGATCGTACTCATGACTTTTTTATTAACAGCCATTTTGTTTTCATTAGCAGGATTTATTAATGCTGTTTTTGCTCAATCCTTTGACGATATTTCAATTGTTCCAACTTTTATATTAATGCCCATGACTTACCTGGGTGGGATGTTTTATAGCGTTGAAATCTTGCCAGAGTTTTGGCAAACGTTGAGTAAATTTAACCCGATTTACTATATGGTAGATAGCTTTAGGATGGGATTTTTGGGCAGCTCAACCACGGATTTTTGGGT
>JABGQC010000016.1:0-30508 GCA_018644675.1 Candidatus Thioglobus sp. | reverse complement strand
CAAATAATAATAGCCATGGAAATTGAGCCAATTAGATAAGCTGAAATGATGAGGATGGGTAGCATATAATTTTCGATATTGTAATTTAAGATTAATTTAAGCATGGATATAGTATTTATACAAGGATTAAAAATTGATTGTGTCATTGGCATTTATGATTGGGAGCGTGAAATTCGCCAAGACATGACCTTAGATATTGAAATGGGTTTTGATATTTTTCCAGCAAGTCAGACAGATCATATTGACCAAACACTTGATTACAAGGCGGTTTCTAAGCGCCTCATTGAATTTGTAAAAAATAGCGAATTTCAGCTGGTTGAAACGCTCGCTGAAGAAATTTGCCAAATTATTTTAAATGAGTTCAAAGTTGAGCAAGTTAAGCTAACTTTAAATAAAGGTAGGGCGGTTACGGGTGCTCAAGGAGTGGGTGTGATCATTAATCGATATAAAAATGGCTAAAATTCATATTAATATTGGCTCAAATCAAAATCGAGAGGTTAATATTGCCGGCGCGATTGATTTTTTAAGACTTAATTTCGCCAATATCAAAATTTCCGATATTTTTGAATCGCCTGCAGAAGGGTTTGAAGGCGATGACTTTTATAATGTTGGTGTTAATGCCAGTACACAGCTTAGTATTGAGGATGTGAATGCCGTTTTAAAAAGTATCGAAAAAACTTTTGGTCGAGATCCCACTCAACCTAAGTTTTCTTCTCGGTTGATTGATCTAGATTTAGTGACTTATGACGACGTCATTAATAAGGTATTAAACCTGCCTAGGAATGATATTTTAAAGTATTCATTTGTGTTGGCGCCTTTGGCGCAGTTGAGTGCTGATGATGTTCACCCGTTAACAAATCAGACTTACCAGCAACTTTGGCAGTCTTTCCAAACAGATAATCAATTTGAATTATCGCAGTATAATATTAAAAAAATCCTTCCATAATTTAGAGAATTTTATGCAATCAATCAGACTAATTTTATCGGTATTTCTATTGAGCTTTTCTACGGCTATTTTTGCCGAGTCCTACACTGAGGATAAGCACTATGTAACACTTGATAAGCCAGTTAAAACAACCACAGGTGATAAGGTCGAGGTGCGAGAGTTGTTTTGGTATTATTGCCCTCATTGTTTTAATGTGGAGCCGGTGCTGAGTAGTTGGGTGAAAAAATTACCTGAGAATACAGTCTTTATTCGTCAGCCTGCAGTTTTTTCAGATCGTTGGATTAATGGCGCTATTTTCTATTATGTATTAGAGCAGTTGGGTGAGGTTGAGCGCTTGCATGGTCAATTATTTGATGCGATTCATCTACATAAGACAGCCTTTATCGATCAGTCTGATTTTGTAGATTGGTTGGCCGATCATGGCGTTGACAAAGATAAGGCTAATAGCGCTTTTAAATCTTTTTCAGTGCGCATTAAGGTTAATAAATCAAAAGTTAATACGGTGAAATATCACACTTCTGGTGTACCAGCGCTTGTTATTAATGGTAAATATTGGACTGATGCCTCTCACGCAGGTGGCGAGCTAGAGATGTTTAAAGTGGCTGATTATTTAATCGCTAAAGAATCAAAATAATCTAAGTGCTTGATCGTGTCTTAGTTTTAGCAGGTCTTGATCCTTGTGGTGGTGCAGGGATTTCAGCTGATATTGAAGCGATTAATCAATTTGGTGCCACACCATTGCCTGTCATAACTACACTCACTGTTCAAAATACACAATGCGTGAGTGCTGTTCAGCCAGTTGATCATCAATTAATTATTAAGCAGTTGATTTCTCTGGCAGAAGATATCGAGATTAACGTTGTTAAAATCGGTCTATTGTCTTCTGTTGAGCAAATAAAAGCAATTGCTAGCTGGCTAAACCAAAGCCACACTGTGGTGTTAGACCCTATTATTAAAGCCAGTACCACCGATGAATTATTAACCCAAGAGGTTGTTCAGGCGCTTAAACAAGAATTACTGCCAAAAGTTTTTTTGTTAACGCCAAATGTTGCAGAGTTAGAAAAATTAGCGCCTGGCCTTAGCGAGCAAGAGGCGATTAAATCTCTACCATGTGAATGGGTTTTGTTGACCACAACAGATACTTCTGAGCTCATGATTGAACACCGCTTGTATCATCAAGGCAAGCTGTTTGAGTGCTTTTTATACCATAAGCTACCTGGAGATTATCATGGCTCTGGCTGCACGTTGGCCAGTACAATTAGTGCGTTAATTGCTGCTAAGCTTGATGTGGGTGTTGGTGTTAAGCGTGCGCTAGACTACACTTATCAAACTTTGTTAAACGCCAAACGAATAGGTAAAATGCAATACCATCCAAATAGAGCAAAACCCTGATATGAGTTTTATAAATAACTGGCTTCGATCTGATATTAAAGCGATTAATGCTTATCACGTACCAGCAGCAGACAATATGATTAAGCTTGATGCGATGGAATCGCCTTTTGCACTGCCTGATGAATTAATTGGGCAATACTTAGCTTATTTGGCGGATGCACAACTTAACCGTTATCCAAATCCAGGTGCTGATGAGCTAAATCAAACTCTAAGAGAGTTGATGGATATTCCTGATGAGTTTGGCGTTCTGTTGGGCAATGGATCTGATGAGTTGATTCAATTATTAGCATTGGCTTGCGAGACGAATGACACAATTTTAAGTGTTGAGCCAAGTTTTGTTATGTACGACATGATTGCTAAATTTACACGTCTAAATTATCAAGGTGTTGCACTAACGAAAGATTATCAGCTTGATTTGAATAAGATGCTCGAGGCGGTTAATACGCATAAACCAAAACTCATTTTTATTGCTTATCCAAACAATCCTACAGGTAATACTTTTGATCGAAAAGCGATTGAAAAAATTATCCAATCAACCAACGCCATGGTGATTTTGGATGAGGCTTATTATGCTTATGCAGCTGATAGCTTCTTGATGGACATTGCTAAGTATCCAAATTTAGTGGTTTTACGTACAGTTTCTAAAATTGGCTTTGCCGGTTTGCGTCTAGGCCTATTGATCGGATCAAAAGATACTGTGGCTGAGTTGGACAAATTACGCCTACCTTATAATATTAATACTTTGACTCAGGTGAGTGCTAATTTTTTATTAAAAGAAAAGTCAGAGATTAATAATAATGCGGCCATTATTCTTGAGCAACGACAAATACTCTCAAAGGCATTAACACAAATTAAAGAATTGTCTGTTTACCCATCTCAGGCTAATTTTATTTTATTTAAAGCGCCAAAAGCTCAGGCATTATTTGACTACTTAAAAGACAATGGTGTGCTTATTAAAAATCTTAGTAGCGCGCCAAAGTTAATGGATTGTTTGCGCGTAACGGTGGGCGATAACGCTCAAAATCAACAATTTATACAAATCGTAAAAAAATTCTATGATTAATAAAGATCTTGAAAAACACTTAAATGAGTATTTAAATGTTGCTAAATTCTCTGATTATTGTCCAAATGGATTACAAATAGAAGGAAAAACAGATCTTCATAAAATTATTGCTGGTGTTAGTGCAAATCAAGATTTAATTGAATACGCTATTGATGAGCAAGCAGATGCGCTATTGGTTCACCATGGGTTTTTTTGGAAAAATGAAAATCCAGCGATAATAGGTATTAAGAGAAATAGAATCAAGGCATTATTGGATAACAATATTAATTTATTTGCCTATCATCTGCCTTTGGATGCACATCCAATTGTGGGTAATAATATTCAATTAGCTCTACGCCTTAATATTCAAAACCCGATGCCAATTGGTGACACACTAGTTTGGCAGGGTGAGGTAGGTTCAACCTTGGAGAGTGTAGCGCAATCAGTTCAGACCATTACCCAACGCACGCCGCTGGTATTTGGCCCTAAAAACAAGCCAATTAAAAAAATAACTTGGTGTAGTGGTGGCGCTCAAAGCTATATCGAGCATGCAATTAATGTGGGCGCAGATTGCTTTATAACGGGTGAAGTTTCGGAGCAGATCCCAGCAATTTGCAAAGAAAATAATATCGCCTTTATCTCGGCTGGACATCATGCCACTGAACGCTATGGTGTACAAGCGCTGGGTCAGTATCTTTCACAGAAATTTGACTTGAATTATCACTATATGGATATTGATAATATTGTTTAGATAAATGCCGAAGTAGCGCTTGTTTCAAGCATGATGGCAACTATTAAAATCACGTATAATATTGGTTTTTATTTTTTGATTTTATTCCAATACTTATGAGTAAGAAATTTAATGTTGCCGTTGTTGGCGCAACAGGCGCTGTAGGCGAAACCATTCTTTCTATTTTAGAGCAGCGTGATTTTCCGATTGATAATCTATATCCACTAGCAAGTGCTAACTCTGCTGGTAAGAAGGTATTTTGTCAAGGAAAAAGCTGGACAGTTCAAGATCTAGATACTTTTGATTTTTCCCAAGCACAAGTGGGCCTGTTCTCAGCTGGCGGTAGTATTTCTGAAAAATATGCGCCTATCGCTGCCCAAGCAGGCTGTGTGGTGATTGACAATACGGCACATTTTCGCCGTGATGAGGATATTCCTTTGGTGGTGCCAGAGGTAAATCCACACGCTATCGCCAATTATACAAAACGCAACATTATCGCTAATCCGAATTGTTCAACTATTCAAATGCTGGTGGCACTTAAACCAATTTATGATGCTGTTGGCATTGAGCGTATTAACGTGGCTACGTATCAAGCAGTATCAGGCTCTGGTAAAGAGGCTATTTCTGAATTGATTGATCAAACTACCAAGTTATTAGGTGGTAATACGGATGTAGATGTTGAGGTCTATCCGAAGCAGATTGCATTTAATGTGATTCCACATATTGATGTTTTCCAAGACAACGGCTATACCAAAGAGGAGATGAAAATGGTATGGGAGACTCAGAAGATTTTTGAAGATGAAAATATTTTGGTTAATCCAACAGCTGTGCGTGTGCCTGTTATTTATGGCCATTCTGAAGCGATTAATATTGAGACTAAAAAGAAAATCACAGCTGCTGAAGCAACTAAGATTTTGTCAGAAGCAAACGGCGTGACCGTGATGGATAAGCGCGAAGATGGTGGCTACGCAACGCCATTTATTGAGGCGACTAATCATGACGATACGTTTGTAAGTCGTATTCGTGAAGACATTTCTTACGAGAAAGGTCTAAATCTATGGGTAGTTTCTGATAATATTCGTAAAGGTGCAGCACTCAATACGATTCAAATTGCTGAAATTTTAATTGAAAAATATTTATAACAAATAACAAATATGATTAAAGTATCAAGAAAAACCAACGAAACAGACATTCAGGTTGAGCTAGATTTGTATGGCACAGGCCGTGCAAATATTGATACGGGTGTGCCATTTTTAGATCACATGCTAGATCAAGTCGCACGTCATGGACTCATGGACTTGAGTATTAAATGCGATGGCGATACACAAATTGATGACCATCACAGTGTGGAAGATATTGGTATTACTTTGGGCCAAGCATTTGCACAAGCAGTTGGTGATAAGGCAGGATTTACTCGTTACGGGCATTCGTATGTACCTTTGGACGAGGCCTTATCACGTGTTGTGTTAGATCTTTCTGGCCGTCCTGGACTGGAACTTAATGTAAGCTTTACGCGTGCTGTAATTGGCACTTTTGATGTAGATTTATTCTCAGAATTTTTTACCGGATTTGTAAATCATGCACTGATTACACTACACATTGATAATTTAAAAGGGGTTAATTCACATCACCAGGCGGAAACTATTTTTAAGGCATTTGGACGAGCATTGAGAATGGCCATCACACCTGATGAACGACAAGCGGGTGTTATTCCTTCAACTAAAGGTTCGCTTTAATAAGCTACTCTAATGCAAAGTATTGCAATTATTGATTATGGCATGGGTAACGTGCGTAGTGTGCAAAAGGCGATTGAGCACGTCGCGCCCAATGACCAGGTTTTTTTAACCGACGATGTTGATTTAATTCAGGAAGCAGACCGTATTGTTTTTCCTGGGCAGGGCGCTATGGGGGCTTGTATGCAGGCGCTCAATGAGCACGGTTTGGCTGATGTTATTAAAAAATCTGCTCATGAAAAACCTTTTCTGGGTATTTGCTTGGGTTTGCAGTTGTTGTTTGACCATTCCCAGGAAAATGGAGGAACCGAAGGGCTATCCATCCTCTCTGGCGATGTAATACACTTTCCAAAAAGTGATCTAAAAATACCACACATGGGATGGAACACCGTAAAACAGTCTAATGATCACCCGCTTTGGCACGATATTGATGATAATTCACGATTTTATAGTGTGCATAGTTATTATGTGGCTCAGTCAGATTCATCGGTGGTTGCGGGTATTACTAACTATGGTCAGGATTTCACCTGCGCTGTGGCTAAAGACAATATGTTTGCTGTGCAGTTTCATCCTGAAAAATCGCAACATGATGGCTTGCAGCTGCTGAGTAATTTTGTCAACTGGAAAGGCTAGAGTTTTAGTTATTAAAGTCTATTTTTAGTTGACGATAGACTTTAAGCATTGTATATAAGCCTGATGATTCATTGGCGTATTGCTCTTCTGTGCTGAGAAAATCATTTCAGCGATACAATCCATCATTTGATGTTCTGCCTCATGAGGATCTTGATTTTTACCTAGGATTGTTTGATAAATCTCTTGAATGCCAGGTGGCTGATTGATTGACAACTGCTCTCTTAGGCTTAGATGTAGATTAATGTGCAAAAATGGGTTGGTTTCACCTTGTTCTGGAAAATAGTCAGACTCTATATCTTTAATAAGAGAATGATACTCAGGGTGAATTTTAATAACTTGTGAAAGTTGATCCTCAAGCGGTTCAAGTATCTGTTTGTCCAAATACTTTTGCCAAGCATTTGCTAAAAATTTCCTTTGCTGTGCCCTATCTTGAGTATAGATCACTGAATGAACTACAGATTCTTTTCTTCGTACTCACAAAGATCAAGCAAGATGCATTCAGGACACAGTGGAGATCTGGCTTTGCACGTGTAACGACCATGTAGAATCATAAGGTGATGTGCAGGTACTCGGTGCTCATCTGGAATGAATTTAACTAATTTTTTCTCAACCTCTAGAACAGTCTTGCCACTAGCAATTGCAGTACGATTAGCAACACGATAAATATGTGTATCAACAGCGATAGTAGGGTGGCCGAAAGCCGTATTTAAAACAACATTTGCTGTCTTACGGCCAACACCAGGTAGCGCCTCTAATTCTTTGCGAGTTTCAGGTACGCTTGAATCGTATTTGTCGATTAGAATTTTACAAGCCTGAATAATGTGCTTGGCTTTTGAGTTGAACAGGCCAATTGTTTTGATCGTATCTCTAAGTGTGTCTTCGCCCAGCTCAAAAATAGCCTCTGGCGTATTAGCAATAGGGAACAACTTATCAGTTACTTTATTGACACTTTTATCCGTTGCTTGAGCCGACAAAGTTACCGCTACTAATAGTTCAAACGGAGTTGAGTAATTTAATTCTGTGGTTGGATTGGGTATCTTTTTAAGTAACCTTTCAAACATTTCAAAACGAGTCTCGGCGTTCATTTTTCCTCTCTGTCTTAATTTCTCAATAGCCAAAGATTATACCTGATATCTAATTTAATAGCAAAAAGAGCGAGACAAGCAACTTAGCTACTATCAGAATGTCTGTTACAAAAACGATTCTCCATAATGTTCAAGCTGTTGCCAAAGGGTTTCTTTTTGTGGATTTTGTTCGCGCATACTGTGAATTCTTTGAAAATATTCATCAATCGATAAATAGCCATTTTCGCCAGATTGAACTCGGCCTTGTACTGTTTCGAACCAATCTTCCATTTCGTCTTCAGTGAGGCTTTCGGGATAGTTTCGAGCTTTAAAATGTATCAGCAAAGTGTTAAGGCTTTCGTCTTTAAATTTTGGGTGAAAAGCTTTAAGCTCCTCTTTGCCCAAGGTCTGAATTTGTTCAGCGAGTCGCTTATCAGCATTATCCATAAAACCACCATATAAAGATTGATCAACGTCATTGTTGCCAGAAAAATCCTGATCATTTTTATATAACTCTTGAACAACTTTTTCAATAGCTAAATGGTTGTCTTTGATAAAGGTCAAATGCTTCAAGCAAATATCCATGTTAATTTGAAGCTGCTCAACAACTTTGGGCTCAATCTTATAAACATTGGGCACAAACATCGGGCTTTTGTTAAAAATTAAATCTTTGATTTGCAGTCGTTCAACCCCTTCTGGCAATTCTGATTGCTTGGTGAACATTAGCACCTTGAGCTCATCAACGCTTAGCGCTAGAAGTATGGATGGATCTTGGTCTAGATTGAATACAATCGCTCGATCTTTGTACTCGGGATGATAAGCCAAAGCCACCGAAAGCCGTGTGCATGATTTTTGTGCTGGGTACATGCCAGAAGTATGTAGCATCGGCTCAAATAGATGAATATTAGATTCTACAAATTTCTTTTCACGCAGTTTAAAGGCGTAGTCAAATAGTTGTGGTTGTGTATCTTTAATAATCTTAGCGATAGCGATGGTAGCGCGTACATCGGCTAGCGCATCATGAGCGTTAGCATGCTCAATTCCATTTGCAAGAGAGAGTTGATCAAGCTTAAAGATTGGCTTGCCATTTTCGTCATATACCCATTTCAAGCTTGCCACTTTTTTAAGTGCATAGCACATGCGTACCACATCTAGAATATCCCAACGAGTATTGCCATTTTGCCAATGCCAAGCGTAAGGATCTAGAAAGTTACGATACAATGTATAGCGGGTAAATTCATCATCAAAGCGAATCGAGTTGTAGCCAGCGATACAGGTGTTAGGGGTTGCAAATTCAGCCAATATTTTTTTGATAAATTTATGTTCAATCATGCCTTTTTGCTCGCATAGTTGAGGCGTTATGCCGGTTACATTACACGCTTCAGGCGATGGCAAGCAATCGTTAGTCGGCTTACAATAAAACATGTGTTCATCAAGAATGTTAAGGTTTTCATCTGTGCGAATGCCAGCAAATTGTGAAATTCTGTCTGTTTTGGGGCTAATGCCAAAGGTCTCGTAATCGTACCAATAAAATGTTTTCATAGGCTTATTTTAACGAATTTTTGACAATAAAAAACCCGGCGTAAGCCGGGTTTTTTCAATAATTTATTTAAAAATTACTGTGGATGTACGTTAGCCGCTTGAGGACCTTTAGCACCATCTTCTAAGTCAAATTCAACTTCTTGACCTTCTTCTAAAGATTTGTAGCCGTCGCCTTGAATTGCACGGAAGTGAACGAATACATCGTCACCACTTTCTTGCTCAATAAAACCAAAACCTTTTTTAGCGTCAAACCACTTTACTTTTCCTGTTGTAGACATGATGTCTCCTATAAGTTTAAAAAAAATACCGTAAAAAATAGACCACATTTATAACTTAGAGAGGATGAAACCATCAGTCAAACAATATAAATAGCAGCTGTATACTTTACCAGCGAGTGCAATTTTAACGTAATTTTGACCCTTTAAAAGATTAAATACAGTTTAAGGTTTATTTTTTAGGTTTTGAGCGAGAAAATTTAGGCTTTCTATTGCCTCTGTCATCTCTACCTTCTCCACCTCTTCCTCTTCCTCTGCCGCCATCTCTAGAGCCGCCTCTAGGGCCTCCTCTAGAATCTTTAGAGAATTTTTTACGGCCAAAGTTGCGCTTTCCACCTTGTGCTCCACCAACGGTTGCCTTATTATTTTTGTCAGTTAGCTCTACAATATTTAAACGGTTGCCATTTACGATGGTTTTTTTCAATACCTCAAAGGTTTCCTTTGGCATTTCATCAGGTAGGTCAACTGTTGAGAATTTGTCAAAAATTTGAATCGAGCCAATGTATGCGCTTTCCATGTCAGCTTCATTAGCAATGGCACCTAAGATATTGCCCGGCTTGATGTTGTTGCTATTGCCCACTTCAAGTCTGTACCTACGCATTGGAATATCTGGGTGATTCTTAAGTGAGTTCGGCTGAACTGGGACTATTTTTTCTTCACCAGGTTTTTGATCTCTACCAAAACTAGGCTCTTTTTCAGATAAGAATAAAGGCTCATTACCTTGGGCAATATGTGCGAGTGCTGCAGCAATTTTAATATGTGTTACTTCTTCATTAGCCTCTTGGAATTCGCCGACTAATTTTTCAAAAACACTTAGGTCTTGATTGCTAATTGTTTCGGTAATTTTCTTTTTAAAATCATTAACACGCTTTTCATTGATGATTTTTGCTGTTGGCAATTCAATAGGTGTGATTTTTTGGCGAGTGACACGCTCAATGTTGTTAAGCATGCGACGCTCACGGTGTGAGACAAACAAAATTGCCTCACCTGAGCGACCTGCACGACCTGTACGACCAATACGGTGTACATAAGTCTCTGCATCTTGCGGGATATCGTAGTTCACTACGTGAGAGATGCGCGGCACGTCCAATCCACGTGCTGCAACATCAGTCGCTACTAAAATATCAATACCACCTTTTTTAAATTTTCCAATAATTTTTTCGCGTTGGCTTTGCTGGATGTCACCATTAATCGCTTCTGCAGTAAACCCTCTAGCAGCTAATTTTTCAGCCAGTTCTACTGTTAAAGTTTTGGTTCTAGCGAAAATAATCATGGCGTCAAATTCAATCACTTCTAGAATTCTAGTTAATGCATCTAATTTTTGACTTAGACCGCCAACTAAACAATACTTTTGCTCAATATTTGTAGCAGTTTCTGTTTTGGTTTTTACTTTAACAATTTTTGGCTTATTTAAGAATTCTTCAGCAACGCGTTTGATCACTGTTGGCATAGTGGCAGAGAAAAGTGCAATTTGACGTTGCTCTGGAATGCGCTCCATTACCCATTTAATGTCATCAATAAAGCCCATTTTTAACATTTCATCTGCTTCATCCAAAACAAATGATTTTAGATTCTCTAGTTTTAAAGTGCCTTTTTTGATGTGATCCATCACACGACCTGGCGTGCCTACAACACAATGTACACCACGCTTTAATGGACGTAGTTGAATGTCATAAGATTGGCCACCATAGATTGGCAATACATGAAAACCTTTCATGCCGCGAGCGTAAGTTTGAACAGCCTCTGAAACTTGGATGGCTAGCTCGCGTGTTGGCGCTAAAATTAATAGCTGAGGGGCGTTAAGGTTTAAGTCGATATTATCTAATAATGGCAATGCAAAAGCTGCCGTTTTTCCTGTACCTGTTTGAGCTTGGCCAATAATGTCTTCACCCTTTAAAAGATGGGTGATGCATTGCTCCTGAATAGGAGAGGGTGTTTCGTAACCGATTGAATCTAGCACACCCAGAATTGAATCAGAAAGTCCCAGGTCGCTAAATTTTTTTGGTGATTGGTTATCGGTGTTTTGTTCAGACATAATACATTTATAAGACAGGCAAAGAACGCAATTATACCTATTAAGACGCGATACTTTTCAATATATTAGGAATTTGTTATATGGTCCTTAATACCACTTAATTGAACAACCTATTGATGGGATTTGTTCCAATGGACCTTTGCCTGTCTGCGCAACTTGTTTCATTGCTTCAAACAAGTCTCTATGAGTGCCTTCAGGCGCTGTTTCTTTTCTTGAAGCGTCAAATCGACCTCGATATTGCAATGTCATGTGTTTTGATAGCCCAAAGAAGTCTGGTGTGCAAACTGCTCCATAGGCTTTAGCTACTTCTTGAGTTTCATCGATTAAATAAGGGAATGGAAACTTGAGATCTTTGGCAATTTTTTGCATATTTGCAAAAGAATCTTCCAAGTATTCATCTGGATTATTGGACATGATTGCCACAGTGTTAACCCCCAGTTCTTTAAGCTCCTTGGTATCACGAACTATGCGATTAATTATCGCTTTAACATAAGGGCAATGATTGCAAATAAACATAACCAACAGCCCTTTATCGCCTTTACAACTCTCTAGTGTATGCATTTTTCCGTCCACACCTTTCAAATTAAAATTAATTGCAGGTGTATTAAAGTCACAAACGGGAGTTTCGGTGCTAACCATTATCTATTCCTTTTTTTTATTAAGATTTTAGTAAAGTTTGAACAATGTGTCCGGCCATTATTAATCCAAAAATATTAGGCATATAAGATATTGCGCCATTCACTGCTCTTGGTCTGCCTGATGGAGCGGTGTCTATAGTTGAAATTGCTTTATGAGGCAAAGCTTTTATGGGTAATTCAGTAGAATGTACAACGGGAAATTTCATTGAGGCGTGAATATTTCTGAGTCGCCTTCTCATTTCGCGCGCTAAAGCGCAGTTTTGCGTTTTATCCATGCGAGAGATTTTTACTTGTGTTGGATCGAGCCTTCCGCCCGCACCCATGCTTGAAATAATCAGTTTTCCTGATTTATTGCAACTATCTATAAGTGCCGTTTTGCAGGATATAGCATCAATACAATCAGCCACAAAGTGGTAATCATTATTAAGTGCGATTAGTTGAGATTTTTCACCATCGATGAATTCATCACGTTTAATAATCACAGTATCAGGATTAATATCTCTCAGTCTATCGGCCAATACGTTGACTTTTTTCAGGCCTAGAGTAGAGTTAAGGGCGACAATCTGGCGATTAAGATCAGTGGTTTCAATGATGTCAAAATCAATTAAAGTCAGTGTGCCAACACCTGCACGACATAACGCTTCAGCACAAGCGCCACCCACGCCACCAAGGCCAGCAATAACCACATGTGATTCGGCTAATCTGGCTAAACCTTGTTGACCTAGTAAAATTTCAGTTCGTGCGCAACTTCCAGCCATTATTTTAGATTGAAAAGTGAAATGGCGTTATTATCACATTGAGTGGTGATAGTGTCTATTGGTATTTGTTTGAGTAAGGCAATTTCTTGTGCCACTAATTGCAAATCATTTGGATTTTGATGGTCATCCGTTTCAATCAGCATAAACTCTAATGGGCAGTTTTTTACAATTTGACGAATTTTAGTAGATTTTTTATTCAGAATCTGCAACCCAAAGCCTAGATAAAAACCCATGCTGGTTAATTGTTTGGCTTGATCTTCACTGCCAGAAAATCCATGAATTTCACCACTAATTTTAGGATGCATCTTCAAGAGAAAAATAACGTCCTCAGTAGCTTTGACGCTATGAATAATAACAGGAAGTTTGTATTTTTCAGCAAGCGATAATTGAAAATTAAAAAAATACAGTTGTATTTTTTTGTCAATATCTTTAAGATAATCTAATCCGCACTCGCCTATGGCAACAGGGTTGTTGCATTTTACTAAATACTCTAAATAGTCAAGCTCCTGCTGAGAGTGATCTTGCACCATCCAAGGGTGAATGCCAAATGCAAAATAAGGATACATTTGTACATCAATCCAGTTTTGTTTACCAATACTAGGAATGATTGCGATTGCATTTTCAGCAACGTCAATCATGTTGTCAAAATCTAGATGTGCATGCGAATTAATCATTGTATATTTATAAAAAGAATTTATAGGTATTATCATAATCTCCAATCATTAGGTTTGCACTAAGTTTTTAATAAGAATATTCATCGATAAGCCAACATTCACACTTAAAAGTGATTATAATAGTCCGATTATTCTGATTGAAGATAAGCAAGTATTATTATGAAAACATTTAGCGCTAAAGCACACGAAGTAAAAAGAGATTGGTTCCTTGTGGATGCCGACGGTAAAACATTAGGTCGTATGGCAACTGAAGTTGCATCTCGTCTTCGTGGCAAGCATAAGGCTGAGTACACGCCACATACAGATACAGGTGACTACATTGTTATTATTAACGCAGAGAAAGTTAAGGTAACGGGCAAGAAGTTTGATGACAAAATGTACCACCATCACACAGGTTATGTTGGTAACTTAAAGTCAGTTGCATTTAAAGACTTGCAGGCTAAAAAACCAGAAGAAATTATCAACAAGGCTGTGAAAGGCATGTTGCCAAAAGGTCCTCTAGGCAGAGATATGTTTAGAAAAATGAAAGTATTTGCAGGTTCTGAGCACACACATGGTGCACAACAACCGCAAGTTTTAGATATTTAAGGTAATAAATTATTATGGCAAAGACAGAAACATTTTACGCAACAGGCAGAAGAAAGACATCAGTAGCTCGTGTTTACATGACTAAAGGTAAAGGTGTATTCACAGTAAATAAACGTCCTATGGATGAATATTTTGGTCGTGAAACTTCTTCAATGATTATTAACCAACCATTAGACACAGTTGAAATGAGAGATAAGTTTGATTTCAATATCATGGTTAGTGGTGGTGGTGATACAGGTCAAGCGGGTGCGATTCGTTTGGGTGTTACTCGTGCATTGATGGAATATGACAATGAATTACGTGGTGATTTACGTAAAGCTGGTTTTGTAACTCGTGATGCGAGAGTTGTGGAGCGTAAGAAAGTTGGCCGTAAGAAGGCACGTAAGAGCGAGCAGTTCTCAAAGCGTTAAGTCGTTTTCAAGAATTCATAAAAAACCCGCTAATTGCGGGTTTTTTATTGTCTAAGATTTGTAGTCATATTTTGCTAACTTGTTGTAGCGAATAATCGACTGTACAGTTTCAACATATTCATAGCCAATCTCAGCATAATTCTCTAGTCCTTCGGCTAGGGCAATGCCAGTAATTGGAGATTTTGTATCGCGTTTATTTTTACGAATTTTTCTTAAGGTTGTATAGGCGGAGTTTCGGTTAATTGAACGCATATAGTATTCGATACCCTTATCTAAGGAGGAAAACTTGGCCACTTCATGGGTGGCTGTTTTGTTACGTTTTAGTGGGATGATGCCGCAGCCTTTTTTAAAACACCAAAGGCCAAAAAAGTTATGATAATATTTGGCAAAACGTGACCTCCCCCAGTTTGATTCGTAAGCACCTTGTGCCAATATTAAGGAGGCCGGTATCACATCGACGCGTGTTAATAAGGTATCTACATCTCCCTCTTCAACGCGATAGTACTTGTATATTTTTTTCAATTTGAATTGGTTAATGTGTTCAGTTTTAATATCACTTCTTAGCTGAATAATCTTTTCGTTTTGTTTGTTAATCTCTGGCAATAGGTATTTGAAAAAAGCCTGCTTGCGCTGATCAACATTTTTTATCTCACTAAAGTCTGGTGTTTTAAGGGAATTCATCCATGACTCGAGACCCCAAAACTCACTTGATTGAACAGTTGAGCTGAGCAGTAGGGCGGCCAGCAGGGTTGATTTAAATTTCAAAATTTTCACAAGAGGCATTCATAACTTCTATTGTAAACATTTTTTCGATGGGTAGATTAAGTAGATGAGATTTAATTACTCGAATGACACCGGCATGAGCAACGATAAGCACTTCTTTATTTTCAGAGGTAATATCTTGAAACGCTGATAAAACCCGATTTTGAAAGGCATATAAATTTTCTGCATTAGCCGGTTGATTGTTAATTGGATCCCTTTTAAAATTATTGACTAACTCTATACCAATAGTTTTGGCACTAAGCCCTTGCCAATCACCAAATCCTAGTTCTGAAAAATCATTGATAATTTTCAATGGTATCTGATGTTGTTCATGTAAATATTGGGAAAATGCCTGACAACGTATTAGAGGGGAGGTGGCGATTAAATCCCATGATTGGTTTTGAGTGGAATCCAGCATTTGCTGCCAGCCTTTTTCAGTGAGTGGATCATCTTGATTGCCACGATAAATTCGCCCACCAATCGGCTCCCCATGGCGTAGAAGACTAAGCTTCATTCATCAATTTGCGCTCGCGACATTAGATAGTTTACCGCCTCAGCCGGGCTTGCTTTAGCTTGAGTGACGTAGGACACCTGTTCACAAATCGGCATTTCTACCTGTTGCTTTTTAGCAATGGCAAGAATTAAATCCAGAGTGTTGAGTCCTTCGACAGTTGCACCCACGTTGGCAAGTGATTGCTCAACATTGTGACCCTTGGCCAACTCCTTTCCAAAGCGTCTATTTCTTGATAGATCATCAGAGCACGTTAGTACTAAGTCACCAAGTCCGGATAATCCGACAAAGGTGGATTCGTTAGCACCCATGGTCTTTCCTAGGCGTGTCATCTCTGCTAGGCCGCGAGTAATTAGAGCAGCCTGGGTATTGATTCCGTAGCCCAGTCCTGAGGCTATTCCGGCGGCAATTGCCAGAATATTTTTAACACTACCGCCAATTTCAACGCCAATAATATCGTTATTGGTATAGGCACGAAGTGTCTTGGTGCGGACTAAATCAGCCCAATGTTTTCGGGTGTTTTTATCTTTGGAGGCAGAAACCAAAGCCGTTGGTTTTTGACTAACCACCTCAAATGCAAAACTAGGGCCAGATAAAACACAACCATGATAGTTAGGTAATATTCGCTCAAAACTTTGATACAAGAAGCATTTGGCAGTAGTATCAAATCCTTTGGTGGCCCAAGCTATTTGGTGCTGAGTGTTTAATAAGGGTTTTAAAGTTTGTAGTACCTCACTAAATGCGTAGCTCGGCGTAGCAATGAGAATATTATTGCAATGTTTTAAAGTTTCAAAACCATAAACAATATCAATATTGCTAGCATAGGGTTTAGGTAGGGCGGGGTGCTGAGGTTTTAATGTCTTAGATTCAAGCTCTGTATGGGCGTGCAAATAAATAGTATCAAATTTCTCACTTAGAGTGATGGCCAGCGCACTTCCCCAGGCACCAGCACCAATAATACTAAGATTATTACTCATTACTGAGCCAGTATTTTATCTAACTTGCCAGATTGGTTAGCCGCAGATAAATCATCAAATCCGCCCACGTGCACACCATTTATAAACACCTGAGGCACGGTGTTTCGACCTGTTAGCTCCATTACCTCATCCCAATCACTCGGGCTTTTTACATGATGTTTTTTAAAAGGAATGCCTTTGCTTTCTAATAGTTGATAGGCACGCTGACAAAAGGGACAGGCATCACTACAATAAATTTTATTTTTTTTCATTTGTTATTCCTTGGTGTTAGGTTTTTACAGGTAGTTTAGCTCTTTTCCAAGCTTGAATGCCGCCTTTTAGGTTGTATACATTTTCGTACTCGTTACGAGTTAGTAAGCCTGCAATATGAGCTGAACGTGAACCACTGCGACAATAAACCAAAATAGATTTATTTTTATCAAGCTTATCTAGTTGCGATTTAACATTACTTAAAGGAATGTGAATATCGTTATTAATATAGCCTGATTTTCTCTCTTTCTTCTCTCTCACATCTAAGATGATGAGGTTATCGTTATCCATGAGTGATGTTGCACCAGCTGAATCAATATCCTCGTATTTTTTTAGTTTATCAGCAACAATATTGCCAATTAATAGCGCAATTAAAACAATAAGAGTGATGGTTGTAAAAAGCTGATCCTCAGCAAATAAAAAGTCAATAATTTCCATAGTTATAGAGTTTTTCCTTGTAAAAAGTTATTTAACATGTCATGACCTTGTTCTGTCAAGATAGATTCTGGGTGGAATTGCACACCTTCGAGTGCAAATTCTTTATGGCGGATGCCCATGATTTCATCCATGCCGTTTTCGTTGTCTTCAGTCCAAGCAGTAACTTCAAAACAATCTGGTAGTGTGGTTTGGTCTGCTACCAAAGAGTGATAGCGCGTGGCATTGAGCGGATTCTTAAGGTCGGTAAACATGCCATTATTAGTGTGATGAACTTTTGAAACTTTGCCGTGCATAATTTTTTTAGCACCAACAACATCGCCACCAAAAGCTTGAACCATGGCCTGAAAACCAAGACAAACCCCCATTATTGGTATTTTTCCAGCAAAGTGTTTAATGGCATCAATCGAGATTCCGGCTTCATTGGGTGTACAAGGTCCGGGTGATATGACTAAGAATTCCGGCTTTAGTGCTGCAATTTCTGTCAGGGTGATTTCATCATTACGATGCACTTCAACCTCTTGCCCTAGCTCGCCAAAATACTGCACCAGGTTATAGGTAAAAGAGTCGTAATTGTCAATCATTAAAAGCATATAGGTCGGTATTTTACCGTTATTTAACCGCTAAAAAGGAGGCAAAATTCAGACACTGAAAATGACAAGTACTGGTGTTAAATCCAGCTTGCTCAAAGCGCTTAAAGTGTGTGTTTTTATCATCTGTGATTAATACATTTTCAATTGACTGGCGTTTAGCCGCAATCTCCAGTTCACTGTAGCCATTGGCACGTTTAAAATCAAGATGCAATTCAGTCATCTGTTGTTGTTTTTGCTGGTCGTTGAAATGAATTTTCTCAGATACAATTAGTGCGCCACCTTTATTCAAACCTTGATAAATTTTATTAATTAGAGCCTGTCTATTTTCTGGTGCTATAAATTGTAAGGTTAGATTCAGCACTACAATTGAGGCATTTTTAATATCAAGTATTTCAATATCTGCGCAAATAACCTGAGCATTATTAACTTTGTTATTTAAGGTTTTTTCACATTTTTCCGTCATACTGAGGGAGTTATCGACCGCAATTATCTTTGTGTTGTTATGAGTGTCGTTGATACCAAGAGCCATTGAAGTGGCGCCTGTTGAAGCGCCCAGGTCGTAGTAGTTGGTATTGTCTTGACCATGGCTTTTAACGCACAGGCCAATCATCTCAATCATTGATTGATAGCCAGGCACGCTGCGGCGAACCATATCATCAAAGACATTGGCTACTTTCGCATCAAAAGTAAAATTTACTAAGTCATTTTCTTGACTAAATATTTGATCACGCATACAACGCTTGTGTAAAAAATTCGCTGACTAAGAGTTTGGTATTGCCAATAGTAAAGGTGGATCTTCTACCCCAAATATCGTCAATTTGAGTGATTTGCAGAGCGCCACGCTTAATATTGGAATCATTAAATAAAACTTCCCCCAGTGGTTTGGATCCGATGCTCAAAATTTCTTGAGTGTCATTAGTAATAGGGATAACGGAGCGTGCAAAAACCACTACCTTGCCGTTGCCTAAGAGCTCTACTTCTCGCACCGTGCAAATATGATCAGTGCCAATCTCACAAGCTTCATGTGCGTGCGGTTTTTCTTGTTGTTGTGATAATACTCGCAGAGAAAAATCTGCAAATTGCTGCTTAAGTTTGGCTGTTAACGAGGCGCTATCATCTAGCCAAAGCTGTGCAGCAATAGGCGCTTGTTCGATCAGTGTTGAATCTTGCCAAATAAGAGTGCGGGTATCAATCATGCTAATATTTTAAGCTAAGTGTTGGCATATTGTGTCTTGTCATGCGTAATCCAGCGGTTAATGAGTGCTTGCTGGTTTTTCTCATTATTTTGTAAGAGTTGCTCTGCATAATAATTTACCTGTTTAAGCAAGTAGCCATCACGCACAATATTAGCAATTTTCATATCGGCAATCCCTGTTTGCTGTGTGCCAAGTATTTCACCAGGGCCACGTAGCTCCAAATCTTTATTGGCAATTTTAAAGCCGTCATTGGTTTGTCTTAAGATATCTAGTCGCTCTATGGCATTGTTACTGAGTGGTGGCTGATACATCAATATGCAAATACTAGCATCAAACCCACGCCCAACACGACCACGCAATTGATGTAGTTGTGCCAATCCCAGTCTTTCAGAATTTTCAATCACCATTAATGAAGCATTTGGCACGTTGACGCCCACCTCAATCACTGTCGTTGCCACTAAAATATGAATTTTTCCATCACTAAATTGAGCCATAATGTCACTTTTTTCTTCCTTGTTCATTTTTCCATGGATCAACACAACTGATAACTCTGGCAAGTTTTCTTGTAAATATTGATGTGTGTTGGTAGCAGATTCGGCGCGCAATACTTCTGACTCTTCAATCAATGTGCAAACCCAATAAACTTGATTGCCTTCGGCACAGACTTGCTTAATTTTATCCAGTACTTTGTCTTTTTTGTTATTTGCCAGGGCGATGGTTTGAACAGGGCTTCTGCCAGGTGGCAGTTCATCAATGATAGAAGAGTCAAGATCTGCATAAGCGCTCATGGTTAGTGATCTTGGTATTGGTGTAGCTGTCATGACTAATTGGTGTGGCGTATTGTGCGCTTTTTGAGCGAGTGATAATCTCTGGTGCACGCCAAATTTGTGTTGTTCATCAATAATGACTAAACCTAATTTATTAAAGTTAACTGCTTTTTGGAAAAGTGCATGAGTGCCAATAATAACTTGAGCTTCACCAGAATCTACCAAAGCTAATTGAGCTTGGCGCTCAGCAGCATTTTGAGATCCGGTTAATAAGGCGGTGCGAATGCCAAGTGGTTGTAGGTAATCATTAAATCCATGGAAATGCTGATGGGCTAATATCTCTGTTGGCGCCATAACAGCTGATTGAAAACCATTTTCAACCGCCTGCAAGCATGCAAATACAGCGACAATGGTTTTTCCAGAGCCAACATCGCCTTGTAAGAGTCTGAGCATTGGGTGGCTTGAACCGAGATCGGCGTTAATTTCGTTAACGCTACGTTGTTGGGCAGTGGTTAAATCAAAGCCTAGATTGCTGGATAATTGATTAGAAAATTTTTGGGAAATTTTGAAAATATTGGAAATCTTCTGTTTACGCTCATTTTTTAGCTTCAATAGGCTGAGTTGTTGAGCGCAAAGTTCTTCAATAATGAGTCTTTGTTGTGAAATGTGCCTAAAATTGGCTATTTGGTCGATATTATCATCAATTTTTGGGTGATGTAGCGTGTATAACGCTTGCTTTAAAGTTGGCATTGAGTTTTTTGCCAAATTTTCGAAATAGTCAAACAAATCTGTTTGTTGCAGTGTTTCAACAGCGATATTAACCCATTTTTTGATTTGTGGCTGATGAATGCCGGCCGTTAAAGGGTAAATAGGACTAAGTGTTTTTTCTATCAGTGTTGGCTGACCTTTGGAAATCAAACGGTATTCTGGGTGATGTATTTCTAACCCATCTCGCCCAATCTTTAATTCACCAAAGCATTGGATAAGCTCGCCTCGAGTCAGCTGTTGTTTTTGATACTGATTGAAATGGAAAAATCGTAATAGCAGTGTGCGGTTGTTTTCATCTGACAAATAACAGAGTAATTGCCGTTGTCTTGTAGCCACTTCTTCAATCCGGTCGATGCTGAGCTCAACCAAAATTTCACCGCCAACTTGCGCTTGATCTAATGAGGTGAAATGAGTTTTGTTCTGATACCGATTGGGTAGGTGAAATAATAAATGCTCTAGATTGTAAATACCAATGCTGTTGAGTTTTTCTTGTGCTTTTGGCCCTAATCCGTTAAGACTGATTATTGGATCATCTAGGCTATGCATATTGGCGAATATATATTATAGAATTAAATCTTTGTTTAGATGTGAAGCGGTAACCGCACGCAAAGCTTGAGTGTATGTTAAATACATGAGTGCTAGAGTACGGAGCTAACAACACAATTGCACAAATATTTAATTTTAGAAATATATTTTAGTAGCTGTAATTGCATGGTTCAATTACCATAACCCCATCCATTTCCACTTGAGCGCCTTTGGGTAATTCTTTGATGCCAACAGCGGCGCGAGCTGGATAAGGTGTGTCAAAGTATTGCGCCATAATTTCATTCACTGTTGGAAAATTACTTAAGTCTGTTAAGAAAATATTGAGCTTAACAATGTCATTAAGATTACCACCTGATTTTTCACAAACAGCGGTTAAGTTCTTAAATACTTGATTTATTTGCGCGCTAATGTCACCTTCTACCATTTCCATGGTTTCAGGAATTAGCGGAATTTGGCCTGAGAGATAGATGGTTGAGCCACCGGTAACACAAACTGCTTGAGAATAGGTGCCAATTGCTTGCGGGGCTTTATCGGTAGAAATAATGTGTTTTTTCATAACGGTTGATTTATAGAGTTAATCATAGATGGATTATACGAAATATTTTGTAATTGTACAAATAAAAAACCCCAATCAAACTCAGAAATTTGATTGGGGTTTTTGCTAAATATGGTGCCCGGGGCCGGAATCGAACCGGCACGCCCGTGAAGGCGCAGGATTTTAAGTCCTGTGTGTCTACCAATTTCACCACCCGGGCATGAATTGTGATTATGTTTTATAGACACATAAAAAGGGGAAATTATACACTCAAGCACCGGTAAAATTCTATTTTTTTGAGGTGAGATTTTATGGGGATTATCAAGTTAATTATTATTGTTTTGATTGTTTGGCTGGGCATTAGTTTGTGGCGTAAATTTAGAAAACCAACAGAGCATAATATTTCTCAGCCATCCACTAATAAAATGCTATCTTGCAGTACTTGTAAGACGCATATTCCTGAAAATGAGGCCATTATTCAAAACGGCAAAGTTTTTTGTTCCAAGGAGTGTTTATGAAGTTTTTACTTGATTTTTTTCCAATTGCTTTATTTTTTATTGTTTATAAGACCATGGGCTTGTATGCAGCGATCTATGCCATGATTGGCGCGACCGCTTTGCAAATGTTGATTGCTCGCTATCAAACGGGTAAATTTGAAAACACCCATCTGATCACGTTTGGCCTGTTGGTGGTTTTAGGCGGAGTGACGTTGGCCCTTAGAGATCCGGCATTTTTAATGTGGAAAGTAAGTGTGCTTTATGTGGTGTTTGCCTCGGTATTAATTGTGAGTATTTGGATTGGTAAAAAACCATTATTGGAGAGAATGCTGGGTAAAGAACTGGATTTACCAAAAGCAGTGTGGCAACAGATGAGCTGGATTTGGGGCTTGGGCTTTGTTGGTATTGCCCTGGTTAATGCTTATTATGTTAATCTTGCATTAGCAGCAAGAGAATTGTTGTTTTCATCGACTGAATTAGATCCAAAAATTGAGCTAACAGAGCTTGATTGCGCCACAACAACAATGCAGGATTTGTGTCTAGTGGCGCAACAAACTGAAGAATCATGGGTTAATTTCAAATTATTTGGCACCATGGGGTTAACCTTTATTTTGATTATTATCACGGTGATAATGATTAGTAAGTATACCAAACAAGAACAATAGGAAAATATCATGAAACGTACTCCGTTATATCAAGCGCATGTTGATGCACAAGGAAAAATGGTTGACTTTGGTGGCTGGGAAATGCCACTTAATTATGGGTCGCAAATTGAAGAGCATCATCAGGTGCGTAATGATGTCGGCATGTTTGATGTGTCACACATGACCACTGTTGATTTTAAAGGTGCAGAAGCCAAGAAGTTTTTACAAGTGTTGATTGCGAATGATGTTGATAAGCTAAAAACTGAAGGCAAGGCACTATACAGTTGTATGTTGAATGAAACTGGCGGTGTGGTTGATGACTTGATTGTTTATTATTTAAATGATGAAAATTATCGAATGGTGATTAATGCCGGTACCACCGAAAAAGATATTGCCTGGATTAATACCCAAGCACAAAATTTTGATGTTGTGGTTGAGCCCAAACTTGATTTAGCAATGATTGCTGTTCAAGGTCCAAATGCGCGTGAAAAGGTTTTTGCAGCGATGCCAGGTGTTGAAGAGGTGGCGGGTGATCTTAAGCCGTTTAATGCCGCCAATTTAGGCGGACTTTTTATTGCTCGCACTGGCTACACTGGTGAGGATGGGTTTGAGATTATGTTGCCTGAGAAGTCAGCAGAATTTACTTGGAAAATGTTGCTTGAAGTTGGTGTTAAGCCCTGTGGATTAGGTGCTAGAGATACATTGCGTCTAGAGGCGGGCATGAGTTTATATGGCTCGGAAATGAATGATGAAATCTCCCCACTTGAGGCGGCTTTAACTTGGACGGTGGATTTAAATGATGAAGATCGTCAGTTTGTTGGCCGTAAAGCGTTAGAAAAATTAAGGGATGACGGTGTTAAAAAAACTATTGTTGGCCTTGTTTTAGATAGTAAAGGTGTAATTCGAGATCATCAAAAAGTTGTCACAATTTTAGGTGATGGCGAGGTCACTTCAGGCACCTTTTCTCCAACTATGGGCAAAGCAATTGCCTTGGCAAGAGTGCCAATGGGCACAACAGGATCATGTGAAATTGAGATGCGAAATAAATTAGTTTCGGCTAAAATAGTCAAACCACCATTTGTCAGAAATGGCAAAGTATTAGTTTAGAAAAATATTATTAATTAACAGGAGTTTGCAAGTATTTTTCTTTTCTACAAGGCAAATTTTCAAAATGCGAAAGCGTGTAGCTAATTTACACAACTGAGTATTTTTAAAATTTAACGTAGTAGAAAGGGGAAAGATGCAGTAAAGAGGATGAGTGAAGTAAGAGACGATAGACAATACACACAGACCCATGAATGGATTTTAGATAATGGCGATGGCACCTATACTATGGGTGTTACGGATCATGCTCAGGCATTATTAGGCGATATGGTATTTGTTGAAGTGCCAAGTGTTGGCGATGAGGCTTCTCAAGAGGATGAGTTTTGTGTGGTTGAATCTGTAAAAGCAGCTAGTGGTGTTTATGCACCTGCTGATCTTGAAGTGACTGAAGCTAACGAAGCATTGGACGACGAGCCTGAATTGGTCAATTCAAGTTGTTATGATGATGGTTGGCTGGTTAAATTTAAAGCAGACAGCATTGATGGCTTGATGTCGGCTGAAGATTACGAAGATACATTAGATTAATTTTTATTAGTCTTGGTTAACTCACTGGTTGCCTACAAAGGCAAAAGCGCGCGCATTGCTAACGTTGCTGCGAATAAATTCGATTTAGAATTTGCAGACGGAACAACTCGCAAAGTCAGAGAAAAAGATTTTCGCTTCATTCACCCAGATTTTGCTAAGGTGAATGACGCTTGCGCGCACGCAGATGTGAGTGTGCTTGAAGAATTTCAAGAAGAGATTCTACCCCTGCAAGAAATTACCGAATGGCTGTTTGATGAATATACCGCGCAAAGCGCTTGGTGTACATGTCTTTTGGTAGAAGAGGGTTTGTATTTTTATTGGCAAAAGGACAGTGTTTTTGTACGTCCAACTGCACAAGTACAAGGCATCCTAGATAAGCGTAATGCAGAAAAATTAGCCGCTGAAAGCTTACAGCATTGTATTGACAACCTCAATAACAACACCTTTGATGAGCAAGATATTCCCTTCTTGCAAGAGGCGGCTAAAGTTGCCTTAAATCAGTCCAAACATGCCAAAATCCTAGACCATGTAGGGGTTGAAAATTCTGAAGAGGCGGCGTATAAATTCCTGTTGAAAATTAAATATTTCACCGATGACTTTAATCCGTATCCTGCGCGTTTTGGTATTCCAGAAGATGAAAAAATTGAGGTCAGTCTGCCAGAAATTGAGCGTGTTGATTTAACTCACATGACTTGTTACGCGATTGACAATGAAGGATCAAACGATGCTGATGATGCAATCAGTGTAGATGGAGATCGTCTTTGGATTCATATTGCAGATGTTTCAGTCATTGTTGATTCGGGCTCCGAGCTTGATGAATATGCACGTGAGCGCGGCTCTAATCTGTATCTACCCGAGCAAATTATTCACATGTTACCCACTTCCATTACCAAGGCGCTAGCACTCGGAGAAACTGATACTTCTCCAGCTTTGTCCATTGGGCTTAATATGAGTGAAGGTATTATTAGTAATATTGAGGTGGTTCATAGCACAATTAAAGTGGTTAACACTACTTATGAGGCGGTAGATAAGGAGCTTGAAGATAATAGCAATGCTGATTTTATCAATATTCAAACCTTTATTGATCAGCATAAAACTTTCCGTGAAAAAAGTGGATCAATTAGTTTGAATTTACCTAATGTGGATGTCAGATATATTGATTCAGAAGTGCAAATAGAGCCTCAGAAAACCAGCCCTAGTCGTGATTTTGTGGCAGAAGTAATGGTAACTGCTGGTCGTACAATTTCCCAATATGCGCAAGAAAATGACATTGTCATGCCGTACGCTTTGCAAGATGAAGGAGATTTTCCACAAGAAGTATTAGACAAAAAAGAAAATTTAAGTACGGCTGAATCATTTCAGGCGATTAAGTTTTTTAAGCGTTCAGCCACCTCTATTAAGCCATTGCCGCATTACGGCCTTGGTTTAGATTCGTACCTAAGAATTACCAGCCCACTAAGACGTTACTACGACCTATTAGCGCACCAGCAACTGTCTAATTTTATTGCCGGTAAACCTACCTTGAATAAAGTTCGAGTTAAGGAAATTATCGGGATTAATAACAACGCATTGGCCAGTGTTGGCCGAGTTACGCGTTTTAGTAATGATCACTATAAGTGCTTGTTTTTAAAGCAAAACCCAGGATGGAAAGGCGAGGGTGTAGTGGTCGATATTCGTGGCGACAAAGCTTTGTTTATGATTCCTGAAGTTGGACTGATGGATCAGGTTAAGTTTAAAGAAGGGCAGATTCCCAAGCTTGATGAAAAAATCATGCTAACAGTAACACGTGTCGATATGATGGGACGATCAGCGAATTTCAAGCCAGCTTAATTCATCTGCAAGCTTAATGGCACTCCCTTGAGTGTTTGACCAATCACCTAAAACATAACGCGTAAATTTCTGTTCAACATGGGTATTAAGCCTATGTGTATGTCCATGAATCAGATCAGCGCCAGGATATTTTTTCATTAGCTCGTTAACTGCACTCGGATTAACATCCATGATCTCTTGAGATTTGTTTTGCTGAGCATTTACACTCTTTTGACGCAACTGACCACTGAGCTTAAGGCGCCATTGTTTAGGTAGACGCACAAAAATAAACTTGGTGATTGGGTGTTGTAATATTGATTTCATTTGTTGGTAGGATTCATCATCCGTACACAACTCATCACCATGAGTAAGTACATATTGATGTCCATGAGTTTCTAACAAATAAGGCGAATCAATTAACTGACAACCCGCTTGGTGTGCAAACGTTTGGGCGAGTAAAAAATCACGATTTCCCGTCATGATATAAATCTGGGTAGTGTGACTTAAGTCTTTAAGCGTCTGAATGATCTCATCATAATAAGACAAGGATAAATCATCCCCCAACCAAGTGTTGAACAAATCACCCAGAATGAATAGTTGATCTACCTGGGTCGCCTGCTGTTTGCAGAAAGCGGTAAATAGCTGGTTTTTTTCCACCTCGTTGGTAACAAGGTGAAGGTCCGCTATGATGAGCGAACTGAGCATAATTTACTTAGTGTAGGCTTTATTTACAACAACAGAGTCATTAGGAACATCGGCGTGTCCTGCTTTGTTGCCAGTTGATACTTCGTTGATTTTGTCAACCACATCAAAGCCGTCAACCACTTCACCAAACACACAGTAGCCCCAGCCATCTTGTCCTGGAAAATCTAGGAAGCTATTATCTTGAGTGTTGATAAAAAACTGCGAGCTTGCAGAATGAGGTGCAGCAGTTCTAGCCATGGCAAGCGCATATTTTGAATTTTTTAAACCATTTTTTGCTTCATTTTCGATTTCAGCATTAGTTGGCTTCTGACTCATATCTTCGTTAAAACCACCACCTTGAATCATAAAGTTTTTGATTACACGATGGAAGATAGTGCCATCAAAAAAACCTGACTCAACGTAGTCAGTAAAGTTTTTAGCACTAATAGGTGCGTTTTCAGCATCAACTGTTATGTGGATATCACCCATGTTTGTTTCAAAAATAATCATCGTTCACTTGTCCGTAATAATAAAAATACAAATTATACTTAAAACTCTCTTTCATAAATAGGCTCAAAGGCGTATAATTGCCTCTTTTTACGAATTCACATTTAGGTTTTATTATGTACGCAGTTATTAAAACAGGTGGCCAGCAGTTTAGAGTAGCCGAAGGAACAACTTTAAAGGTTGAAAAATTAGAAGTTGAGCCAGGCAAAAAAGTTACTTTTAAAGAAGTGCTAATGGTTGCTGATGGCGACAACGTTCAAGTTGGCGCACCTTTAGTTGCTAAAGCAACAGTTGAAGCAAAAGTTATTTCACAAGGCAAGGGAAAGAAAGTTACAATCTTAAAATTCCGTCGTCGTAAGCACTCTATGAAGACCCAAGGTCACAGACAGCTTTACACTGAAATCGAAATTACAAAAATTAAGGCATAGGAGAATAACCCATGGCACATAAAAAAGCAGGTGGTAGTACTAATAACGGACGCGACTCCCAATCGAAGCGTCTAGGTGTTAAGAGATTTGGTGGTCAAGCTGTATTAGCGGGCAACATTTTAGTGCGTCAAAGAGGTACTAAAGTTCATCCAGGTACAAACGTACGTAAAGGTAAGGACGACACATTGTTTGCAACAGCAGACGGTAAAGTGGTTTTCGCCAAGAAGGGTAAATTCATGCGTCAGACGGTTTCAATCGAAACTGCATAGTCTGAAGTTAAGAATTATCTAAAAAGCGCCTTCCGGGCGCTTTTTTATTAATTAAAATAAGGCTATTTCACCCATTAATATTATTATGAAATACGCAATTGTTTTTCCAGGCCAGGGCTCTCAATCACTTGGCATGCTGTCAGACTTGAATGATAACTTCTCTATTGTTAAAGATACCTTTACAGAGGCATCAGATGCACTGGGTTTTGATCTTTGGGCTTTAACTCAAGAAGATCAAGAAGCGCTTAACCAAACGCAAAACACTCAGCCAGCAATGTTGGCAGCGGGTTATGCAACTTACAAAGTGTTAACGAGTCAGTCAGATTTGTCCCCTGTATGTATGGCAGGCCATTCATTGGGTGAGTACACAGCGTTAGTGGCTTCAGGTGCATTAGGCTTTAGTGATGCAATCAAGCTAGTGCGCACACGTGCACAACTTATGCAGTCAGCGGTGCCTGCGGGTGTGGGTGCGATGGCTGCTATTTTGGGTCTTGACGATGAAGTGGTGGTTAAAGTCTGTGGTGATTATGCCGGAGAGGGTATCGTTCAAGCGGTTAATTTTAACTCAAATGGCCAAGTTGTAATCGCTGGCAATAAAGCGGCTGTTGATGCTACTTGTGAAGCAATGAAAGCTGCAGGCGCT
The DNA here is from genome assembly GCA_018644675.1 of Candidatus Thioglobus sp. Taxonomy (GTDB): domain Bacteria; phylum Pseudomonadota; class Gammaproteobacteria; order PS1; family Pseudothioglobaceae; genus Thioglobus_A. Next base: position 1,599 of record JABGQC010000016.1, on the reverse strand, counting down.
AAACGCGCAGTAGTTTTGCCAGTGAGTGTGCCTTCGCATTGTTCACTGATGGATGATGCAGCTGGAGAGTTTAAGCACGCAGTAGATGCTCTCGATTTTAATATGGGTAGCGTTGATGTACTGCATAATGTAGATGCGTCAAAAGCAGCAGATATTAACGAGATGAAGGCTAAGCTAGTTGCGCAATTACATAAGCCTGTGTTATGGACGGGCACTGTTAGAGCCATGCATGCCATGGGTGTTGAAAAATTAATTGAAGCAGGTCCGGGTAAAGTATTAGCAGGCCTAACCAGAAGAATCGAAAAATCATTATCTGCAAACGCTGTGCTTGATTCAGCCGGTGTTGCAAGTGCTTTAGAAGAAATCAAATAGGGGAAATAATATGTCAGATTTATCAGGAAAAATTGTCTTAGTTACCGGTGCATCTCGCGGTATTGGCCAAGCCATTGCATTATCATTGGGCAATGCAGGTGCAACTGTTATTGGCACAGCAACCAGTGAAAATGGTGCAGATGCTATTAGTGCCACACTCAAAGATAACAATATTTCAGGCTTAGGCATGGCACTTAATGTTACAAACAACGAGCAAATTGCCGAGGTGATGAAAAATATTACCGAGTCTTATGGTGCGGTTGATATTTTAATTAACAACGCCGGTATCACACGTGACAACCTGCTTATGCGCATGAAAGAAGATGAGTGGGACGATATTATGAATACCAATCTGGCTTCTGTTTATAAAATGTCAAAAGCGGTGTTACGCGGTATGATGAAAAAACGTGCTGGTCGTATTATCTCTATTGCCTCGGTTGTGGGCGCAATGGGAAATGCTGGTCAAACTAATTATGCTGCTGCCAAAGCCGGCATCATGGGCTTTACCAAGTCACTTGCACGTGAAGTTGGTCCACGAGGAATTACGGTTAATTGTGTGGCGCCTGGTTTTATCAAAACTGATATGACAGATGCATTACCTGAAGAGCAAAAAGAAGCTTTATCTAAGCAAATTCCAATGGGTCGTTTGGGTTCAGTGGAAGAAATTGCAGGCTCGGTGTTGTTTTTGGCGAGTGATGCGGGTGCTTATGTAACTGCCCAGACACTTCATGTTAATGGTGGCATGTATACTGTTTAGTGTAATATTGCTGTTTTAACGGCTATATTTGGTAATTATTTTTTTATATTATTGATTGTTAAATATGATCTTAAGAACCTGTTAAATATATATGCCATTATTAAAATTCCAGCTAAGTTAGCAATAAGGTCACTAATCTCAAAAAACCTATTCTTTACAAATAGCTGACCAATCTCCATGGATAGGCTATATAAAAATAATAAGATTATATTTATATTGTTATTTGAATAGGATATTAATACAAATAATGTTGCCACTGCATAGGCACCCAAATGAAAAATCTTGTCTACATGATTGAAGCTAATTGGTATGTTAACTTGTGGCATGAGAGATAAATAAGCGATAGCAAGTAGCCATGTCCAGGCAACGATTTTGAGAAAAATATTTAAATAATAATCAAATGTAATTTTCATTTTTAATCATTATTCCTGTAAAGGTGGGGTTTGCAAGTTGAGTAATATATAATAGCT
>JABGQC010000038.1:4232-5705 GCA_018644675.1 Candidatus Thioglobus sp. | reverse complement strand
CTACTAAAGTAGTAATTGCGATAATTTTTTTCATGTTAATCTCCTAGATTATTTTATGTGGTTATAACACCTTCATTATTGACGATGTTTTTAAAGTGCTGAACTTTTGTTCTGCATGGCGGGCATTATACAGCAACTATATTAGAAGTCAATGATATTCTTTTGTTTTTTTTACAGATCTACCCACATCAGCAAATTTTGACAAATTTCAATAATGCATCTTTTGTTAGGTTTTTTTACCAGAAACAAAAAAGTCGCTAATCATAGCGACTTTAATCAAGCTTAAGTACAAACAATTATTGCTCAACATCTACTCGAGACGTAGAGGCGGCAGCAGGTGACAAACTGTAGCCTTGCTTGCCGTAGATATTATTTGTTAAGCTTGTGTTGTCACTATATTGATTCATTTGCTCTCTAATAGACTTTTCAATATCTTCTGTCTGCAGCTGTAGGCGCTGATAACCCTCATTAAAATTAACCGGCATTTCATTTACAAAAAATGTCTTACTGCCTGAGCCTTTAATTTGATCTAGGGTTTTACTAAAATCTGTTTCTTGCAACCAGTTGCTCGGCTGAATCTGATTGGGCACAGTCATCATTGCATTGCTCGGCTGAAATTGAGGGTTTTGACGGTAGCCCTTAAGAGAGCTTGGATGCGCCCCATAACGACTCATGTTTCTTGCATCATTAGAAGGTGCATACTGCGTGCCGCCAGACATTGGATTCCAATTGGAGCCACTACTCCACGGTGTTGTGCTGGCATGGCCCGTGCCATTTCCAAACGGGGAGAAGCTATCCGCATTAAAAAAAGCGTTGGCGTTCAATGACAGTGCGCATAGCGATATTAGGGTTAGGCTTATTTTTCTCATAATCATTCAGATGGCTTGTCAAAGTATATTATTATAACATAATATAGAATAAATGCCAAATTACTCTCTAAAACGTATGGCTAAGCTTAACAAATAGACGGTCATTTTCTTGGTAGCTATCGATTATGGGATTATCGCCACCAATATAATCAATGATTCCGCCGCTCACAGATACTTGATCATCAACAGCGTAATCCAGCGTTACTCTTGCAGATCCGCCATCTTGGGCAGATGATCCTATCGCACTCAATACGACACTTAAATCAAGTGTCTGATTAAAATATGCCTGATTAAAGCGAATAACTTGTTGAACTTCTTTTTCACGTTTATAGCCGTTCAATGCACCATTAATGCTGCTTATGTAATCATGGATTTCTCTTTGTGAAATTTCATAACCAATAGAGCCGTCGGTAATGCCGTTATACTCCAAACCCAACAAGACATCTGTTCTGGCACTATCAACCGTGGTGTTTGCATCGATATTGTATTTAATTTGGTCAAAGTGCGCGACTTCAGCCTTAAATAAAAAACTATCAATCACTTGGTTATAAGCAGCACCCACCATCTTGGACTTGTTGTCATATTGAAGTATATCGCCTTTTAA
>JABGQC010000038.1:0-4132 GCA_018644675.1 Candidatus Thioglobus sp. | reverse complement strand
ATTGAAGTATATCGCCTTTTAAATAGGCTTTATCAACGTACGTATCTGCAAAATACAGCCCCATGTCGTAGCCTTCAAATGCACCTGTTAAACTCAAGGCGATGCCCGAATTATCTAAACTGTCGTCAGGTGTGTTAGTGGCCTTATCAGGCGTTGATTTAAAGTCTGAATATTGAGCGGGATTCTTCGTAAAACGGTTTTCATGTAGGGCAATGGCTGAAAAATTATACTCATCTACATAATAATCCAGTTTGCTCATGGTGCGTCCTAGACGCAGATTTTTAATATCAACCAAGCCAGGCGTACGATTGTCCAACGGATTTAAGACATCGGTAATACGGATTGAGTCTGATTTACCCCAAACCACAATTTGCCTGCCCACTTTGAAATCTAGCTTTGAATTAAGACTGCCCTCCAGTGTTAGCTCGTTTAGGTTGATCTCGTTTTCGTATCCATCTGGCGTTGCGATGTAATTACTACCATCTAAATCATAGATAAAATCGTGATAACCCTGAAGATTTCCCTTGATTTTGTTACCATTGTCTAGCTTATATTCACCAATTACATCCACCAAAGATTTGAGTGATGATAGATCCTGGTCATTATTAACATTGTAATGCGCCTCTATATCAAACGAGCCATATAACAGCCCTTTAGCTTCAGGCGCATGATCAACAGCAATAACGACCGGCTCGGTATCAAAGCCGTCGTCATCAAAACCATCTTCAGCATTGGCCACTAGTGACAGCAGTAGGGTGGCACCAATCATCAATCTTTTCATTATTTATAGGCCTTTTTCAATAGCTCGAATGGTAAAAATATCACTATCGATAGTCGTATTAACCGTAACCGCGGAATTGGTCAAAATGGTTTTATGTAGCGTTTGTTTGCCCTGCTTGGTGGTCATAGTGGTTTGCATAGCCACCCAAATACCATCAATTTCTTCCATTTTTCTCACATCCATATATTTAATACGGCTGGCTTTTTTCAGATAAAACTTCGCACGGGTTAGTACATAATTATCCTTGCGCACATACAAAACACTCTTGGTGTAGCCTGTTTCGTCAATCACCGCCTGATTCACTGGCAACGCTTCAATCTTCCAAACCTGCTCCTCGCCCTGGGTACGCTTAATAGTGCTTTCACCCAATAGTTTATAGGTGTAATCATCCAACTCTTTATCGGTCATATCTGAATAAGAGAAATCACTACCCATAAAAGCTGCATCTTTATCACTAGCCGGAATGCGCTTGGTTTTTTTCAAGGCTGGCAAATACATCCATTGATCATCGTCTTTATCATCGCCACTATAGTCGTAGGTTAAAAACGAGGTGTTTTTAACGTCGCTAGGTGATAAAAAGAAAATGGTTTTATGCTCGGTATTGGCGTCAACATCTTTTGAAAACGTACGCATTTGACGAATACGCTGCTTATTGTTTTTATCAATCAGCGTCATTTGCATGGTGGACACCATGCTCGCACCATCGTCTCTAGCATCTGCTTTATCCATAATACTGCGAGCCTGATCTGCGGCAAACGCACTAGACGCACCTAGTAGGGCGCTGAACGTTACTAATAGTAGTTTTTTCATTACAAATCTCCTTTATTGTGAATCATCAGCTTCATGATAGCGGGTACCAAGAAGAAGTCAGCCAGTAGCGCGATAAAGATTGCGCTGGCTGTCAATATACCAAAATTAAACATTGAGCTCATTGAGGCAAACAACAGTACCAAGAATCCAACTGAAAGCACAATTGATGTCACTGTAATTGCCCTACCAGTACCCATAAGTGTCAGTCTTACTGCTTTATCAACATCATTATGCTCAAGCTCATAGCGTCTAAAGTTATGCATAAAATGCACCGTATCATCGACTGCTAGGCCTAAGGCAATAGCACCAATCAACATGGTAAACATATCTAGTGGCATGTCGAAAACTACCATAATGGTTGACAAGAATAGGATTGGTAAAATATTTGGAATCATACTAATCAGACCAATTTTGATATTGCCAATGAGCAGTACCATCATGATAGTGACTAGGCCAAAAGCAATCACATAGCTAACTGCACTCGAATGAATAGATTTCTCCATAATCACTGACAATAAGGTGGTGATACCAGTGAGCTGTACTGTCGCCACACCCTTGAACTCTTGATCAAGTTGCTGTTGAACTTGCGTAATAAAGCCGTTATATTCAAGCGCGTCAATATACGGCGCCTTAACTGTAATACGTGCCTTTGAAAAACTGGCATCAACAAAATCTTCCAAATCATCACTGCCACTATTTTCAAATAAAAACAGCTCTTGGGCAATCAAATCTTTATCTTGAGGGATACTGTAGAATTCTGCTTGGTTTTCGTTGAGCGCTCGATTAGTCTCTTTAAGCACATCAACCAAACTTAAGGTTTTTCCGACAAAATAAGTATCGGTTTGAATACTGTTCAAATAATCTGTAGCATTTTGGATTTTATTGAGCATAGCCGGATCATACAGGCCGTTTTCTTTACCAGTATCAATCACAATCTCTAGTGTGATCGAGCCCTTGAGTTTATCGTCCACCACCTCGGTTGCCACTCTTGAGGCGTGATCTTCTGGAAACCAAACCAGTGGGTAATGCGAAAACCTAAGCTGTGAGGCAAAGACGATCGCCACCACAATCATCAGCCCACTAATGGCAATAATAGCTTTTGGATAGCCAGTTGAAATACGACTAATACTCAACAACATTTTGTCCATCTGTGTGTGTTCTTGTGCATCTTCTTTGGCTGTATGTGGTCTGATTTTCATACTGGCAATAATTGCTGGCAATAAAACTAAATTAAACAGCAGACCGATTAAGACGCCACTACTAGCAAACACGCCTAGATCAGCAACAGGCGATAATTCTGAAAAAGAAAAAGACCACAGTCCCGCTGCAGTTGTCAGAGAGGTCATGACAATGGCAAGGCCGGAATGACCCATGGCATAACGCAAAGAGGGTTTCTTATCATGAGTTTTGGCTAGGTCTTTGTAAAAAATGGCCAGCAAATGAATGGCACCACCAGTGATAACAGCCAACAAAAATGAGGGCATGATTTGGGTCACAATGGTAAATGGCGTTCCCGTCATGGCCATTAATGACAGGGTTACAGAAATGGTGAATGTTACTGCGATGAGTGGCAAAAATACACCTGACGCGCGCTTAAACAATAATGCCAAAACGATAATAATTGCGACCACCATCTTTTGCACAAAACTCTTGGTATCTGCTTGCATACTTTGTTTCAAGGTGCCGGCAATAACCGCCGATCCTGTCAGATATATTTTAAAATCCTCTGCCTCAAAATCTTTAACAATGTCCTGAGTTTTTTTAACAATAACGGTGTTTTCAGCATCTGACAAATAGAGCTTTGCTGCAGGCGCAACATTAATTGGCTCATCTGCAAACTCGTCTTCTTCCTGCTCGACTACTAGCTTACCCTCTGCATCAAAAGAAGAGTAGGTTTGAGTATCAATCACAATAGTGGCAAAGGTCTGATCTTCACTAAATAATAAGTTTTCTAGCAAAGGATTGTTGAGCGCTCTTTGTTTTTGCGGCTCAATCTGTTGTTGCGAGTCTGGCAAGACTTCGAACAAATCCTCAACAATCAGACTTTCTTCATCACCATAAGTGTTTCTTGCATTAATCAGGGAATTTACGTCCGTAATATAAGGCAACTCTGCTTCAAGTTTTTTGTGCAGTTTTTCTAGCTTTTTGAGGAAGTTCAGATCAAAAACATTCTCTGTTTTGATGGCAACCAGGAGTTTTTCGTCCCGGCCAAACTGATCTCTAAATTCATCATAAGCCACACGCATAGAATCAGTTTTATGCAAAAACCCTTCTGTAGAGGTGTCCATTGTCAAATTTGGCAGTTGCGTACCAAAGGCCGCCACTAATAATAAAATAGCCAGAATGGTTTTTTTACTATGGGTAAAAATTAAATCTGAAAAACTTTCAAATTTTCTTTCGGTTCGATGACGCCAGTTCATAATAGCTATTTCCAATTCATAAAAGTTTAGCAATTGTAATCCAAATTAACCTGAGGTTTTTACTTAGATTACAAAATATAGGGGCTACTTAGGGTAGCGAATCCCGCACTAATCTAATCAC
>JABGQC010000037.1 GCA_018644675.1 Candidatus Thioglobus sp. | reverse complement strand
GTGGTGTTATAGCGCATTGAGTAGCTACCAATAGCGGTGTTTTGTTTACCTGTGGTGTTTTCCCTGAGACCAAAATAACCAGCAGAAGTGTTGTTCAATCCTGAGGTGTTGTTTTTCATGGCGGAGTCGCCAATAGCTACATTCTTCGTACCTGATGTATTATTTAGAAGTGCGTTATCACCTGTTGCCGTATTGGTAGCAAGTGTTGATGTTGATAATATTAACAGTAACAAAAAACAAGCTTTCACACTCTTCCCCAAGAATTTAAAGGGTTAAGTATAGTTCTTTATTATCTACTTATTTCGCCTATTTTTAAAAAACTGTTGAAGCAGGTCTTTGCATTCACTAGCAAGAATCCCTCCTTGAGTCTCGATTGAATGATTAAAACATTCGCTGGTAGTTAAATCTTGACAAGAGCCACAAACCCCGGTTTTTGGATCAAAAGCACCAAATACAATGCGAGATACACGTGCATGAATCATCGCTCCTAGGCACATTGTGCAAGGCTCTAAGGTGACGTACAGTGTTGTATTTGGGAAGCGATAATTGTTGAATTTTTTGCCTGCAGCACGCAATATTTGGATTTCTGCATGTGCAGTTGGATCATTATTTTTAATGGGTTGATTGTGCGCACTAGCAATTAGCTGACCATCTTGCACTAAAACTGCCCCGACCGGAACCTCGTCTATTGCCTGAGCAAGCCTTGCCTGCTCCAGAGCAAGCCTCATCCACTTTTCATCTTGGAGGAAGGCCTTGCCTTCCTCAGAAGCTATTCCCATTCAATCGTGGCCGGTGGCTTGCCCGATATGTCATAAACTACACGTGAAACACGCGTGATTTCATTCATGATACGGTTAGAAACAATATCAAGGAAATCATACGGTAGGCGTGCCCATCTAGCGGTCATAAAGTCGATGGTTTCAACGGCACGTAAGGCGATAACATAATCATAACGACGCTCATCACCCGTGACTCCGACAGATTTGATCGGCAAAAATACGGCAAAAGCCTGGTTAACAGTGTCATATAAATTGTGTTTGTAAAGTTCATCCATAAAGATGGCGTCTGCTTCACGTAAAATATTGGCATATTCCTCTTTAACCTGACCAAGAATACGAACACCAAGCCCTGGGCCAGGGAATGGGTGGCGATAGAGCATATGAGCAGGGATGCCGAGTTTTACACCAATAGTGCGAACCTCATCTTTAAAGAGTTCTCTTAAAGGCTCTACCAACTCAAATTTAAGGTCATCTGGCAAGCCGCCAACATTGTGATGTGATTTGATCACTTTAGCCTTTCCGGACGCTGCACCTGCAGATTCGATCACATCTGGATAAATTGTGCCTTGAGCTAAGAATTTGATATCGTCCAGGTGTTTGGCTTCTTCTTCAAATACTTCAATAAAAGCACCGCCAATAATTTTTCTTTTCTTTTCGGGATCGTTTTCATCAGCAAGACCATCGTAGAATTTCTTTTGTGCATTAGCGCGAATAACTTTCACACCCATATTATCAGCAAAAGTTTTCATCACTTCATCGCCTTCGTTAAGACGAAGTAGGCCGTTATCAACAAATACACAGGTGAGCTGATCACCAATCGCTTGATGCAGTAGGGCGGCTACAACGGATGAGTCAACACCACCTGATAGGCCAAGTAGTACGTTGCCTGTGCCGATTTGATCTTTCAAGCTTTGAACTAAATCGGTAATAATGTTTTCGGTTGTCCATTGTTTTTCGCAGCCACAAATCTTAGCTACAAAGCGCTCTAAAATTCTCTGACCTTGTGTGGTGTGAGTGACTTCTGGGTGAAATTGAAGGCCATAGTAATTTTTCTCAGTATTGGCAAAACCAGCAATGGCGCAGTTATCTGTATTGGCAATGCGTTCAAATCCTTCTGGAAGTTTGGTGACTTCAATACCATGACTCATCCATACATCAAGCAGGCTATGGCCTTCATCATTTACATCGTCGGTAATATCGCTCAGTAGTGGCGAATGATTACGAGCACGAATTTGAGCAAAACCGTATTCATGCTTATCTGCAGAGGTGGCCTGGCCGCCAAGCTGCATAGCCATGGTTTGCATGCCGTAACAAATGCCTAGGATTGGCACGCCTAAATCAAACACAATTTGAGGTGCTCTGGCTGAATCGTCAGTGGTCACTGTATCGGGGCCGCCTGATAGAATAATACCCTTAGGATTGAAATCTTTAATAAAGGCTATATCTACATCGTAAGGAAATAATTCACAGTACACGCCAATCTCGCGTACGCGACGGGCAATGAGTTGAGTGTATTGAGAGCCAAAATCAAGAATAAGGATTCTATCGCTGTGAATATTTGTCATAATAGTGCTGTATTGAATAAATCGATTTTATAGACTGTATTTTAATGAAAATTTTAGACCGTTACATTATTAAAACCATGGCTTTTTACACTTTAGCTGTAATGTTGATTTGGCTAGGTGTTTATTCGTTTTTTAGTTTTCTGAATGAAGTGAACGATATTGGGCAAGCAAACTACACTGTTATTGAAGCGATTACTTATATTTCCTTAAAGTTGCCAGATATTGTTTCGGGGCACTCTTCTGTAGTTATTTTGCTGGGATCGTTATTGGCATTGGGCCATTTGGCAGCAACCTCACAGCTGATTATTGTCAGAGGTTCAGGTGTTTCAATTATGAATATTGTTAAGATTGTTATTAAAACAGCATTAGTGTTTGTAATTATCGTGACATTAATTGGCGAGTTGCTTGCGCCCACTACTAATCAAATTGCACAGAATTCTCGAGCCAAGGCCTTAGGGCACAATGTTCAAGCAAAAAGCCAACAAGGATTTTGGGTGAAAGATAAGCACTCAATTATCCATGTTGGCAAAAATTTTGATGGGCGTTCATTTGGCGATGTTATGCTGATTAATCTTAAAGATAATAAAACATTAGCTTCAGTTGGTCAGGCTGACAGTGCTGTATTTGAGGGTGAAAGCCTTATGCTGGAAAAAGCTAATTTTTATCAAATTAATCGCAGCGATGATCAGAAATTTTATGATATTAATACTAGTCAATTAAACCAATATAAACTTCCAGTTGCTTTCGATCAAGGCTTTGTTAACAGTTTGCGTAAAGAGCCTCGTGACTTATCCACCTGGAATTTATATAAGCAGATGAGTTTTTTGACGAAAAATGGTTTAGCGGCAGATACATTTGAAGTTGAATTTTATAAGCGTATTGTTAAACCCTTTACCTTGGTAGCGATGATCGTGTTTTCAATGTTGTTTATTTTTGGCTCGCTACGAGATGCCTCATTAGGTAAAAAAATCTTCCTGGGAATAATACTAAGTTTGTTTTTCGAGTTATTCTCGAGGATTGGTGGAGCATTGTCACTGCGTTTTGATTACAATCATTTTCTGGTCGCATCAGTGCCAACACTCATTGTTTTAGTGTTTGCTTTTATTTTGTTAAAGAGAAAATCGGCTCAATAAAATGGAAGAATTGCAAACCCAAATTATCAAACCAAAACTAGAAAAGCCAAAAAGATTTCAGGTGTTATTATTAAATGATGATTACACGACAATGGAGTTTGTAGTGGAAGTGTTGATGCGTTTTTTTTCAAAAAATGAAGAATCTGCAAATGCGATTATGATTAAAATTCATGTTGATGGAGAAGGGATATGTGGCACGTATTCGCATGACATTGCTCAAACAAAAGTAACCCAAGTGACGGATTTTGCGAGAAACAACGAACAACCGCTGATGTGTGTTTTGCGTGAACTCAGCAACTAACTTATAATAAAAACTATGATTGAATCAGGACTACAACAAGAGATTAACTTTATCATGACTCAGGCGCGTAATAATCGCCTAGAGTTCGTTACCGTTGAACATTTACTGCTCGCCTTGTTAAATATTGAGGAGGTGAATACTTTTTTGCGCAACAAACGCGTTAATCTTGATGAAATTCGTGAAGAATTGGAAGAGTATATTGATTCACATACGCCACTTATCGCTCAGGACTCCGAGATTGACATTGTGCCCACTGTGGGCTTTCAAAGGGTGTTGCAGCGTAGTGTTTACCAGGCACAATCTGCACAAAAAAATACCGTATATGCAATGAATGTGTTGGTGAGTATTTTGTCAGAAAAAGAATCGCACGCCGTATATTTGCTCAAGCTAAATAACATTTCTCGTCTAGAGGTAATGGAAGGTATTGCTAATCGAGAGCCTGAGGAGATTGAGCAGACTGCTGCGATTGAGTCCGAAACTCAAAAACCCAAAAAATCTTCCCTTGAAACTTATACAACCAATCTTTGTGAAAAAGCCCGAGCCGGAAAAGTTGATCCATTACTTGGACGAGAGGAAGAGGTGTTGCGCACTGTGCAAGTGCTGTCTCGTCGTCGAAAAAACAACCCGTTGTTTGTTGGTCAAGCTGGTGTAGGAAAGACTGCTATTGCTGAAGGTATTGCTAAAAAAATTGTTGACGGCAAAGTTCCAGATGTTTTAAAAGAGGCCAGTATTTACTCGCTAGATATTGGTATTTTGATTGCCGGCACCAAATATCGAGGGGATTTTGAAAAGCGTCTAAAGTCCGTTTTAACTGATTTAGAAAAAATTCCTCACGCAATTTTATTTATCGATGAAATTCATACTATGATTGGTGCAGGAAGTGTTTCTGGCGGTTCATTGGATGCTTCTAATTTACTTAAACCTGCATTGGCCGATGGGTCACTTAGGTGTATGGGCTCCACCACTATTGAGGAATTTCGCAAAGTATTTGAAAAGGATCATGCGCTTACGCGTCGCTTCCAGAAAATCGATATTGAAGAGCCTTCAGTTGGTGATGCGGTTAAGATTTTGCAAGGCTTGAAAAAATACTATCAAGATCATCACAAAGTGAAATATTCAGCAGCGGCATTGGAGTCTGCAGTGGAGTTGTCACATCGATATATGAATGATCGTCGCCTGCCAGATAAAGCTATTGACGTGATTGATGAGGTGGGCGCATTGCAACAAATTCAGCCTAAATCTAAGCGCAAAATTAATATTGGTGTGAGTGATATTGAAAATATTGTGGCCAAGTTGGCGCGTATCCCATCGCGTCAAGTTAACAGTGATGACAAGTCACTACTTAAAAACTTAGCGGCGGAATTAAAACTTGGCGTATTTGGGCAGGATGTCGCTGTAGAAAGCCTTTCAACGGCCATTAAGCTAGCACGCTCAGGCCTTTCACAAGAAGATAAAACCATGGGCGCATTCTTATTTGCCGGACCAACTGGTGTAGGAAAAACTGAGATTTGCAAACAGTTGGCACGCATTATGGGCGTTAAGTTGTTGCGTTTTGATATGAGTGAATATATGGAGCGCCATTCTATTTCCAAGCTTATAGGATCCCCTCCTGGTTATGTTGGATATGATGAAGGTGGTTTGTTAACGGAGGCGGTTAATTCTAATCCATACGCTGTTTTACTATTAGATGAGGTGGAAAAAGCCCATCCTGATTTGTTTAATATCCTACTGCAAGTAATGGATAACGGCAAGATGACTGACGCTAATGGGCGCGAAATTGACTTTAGAAATGTAATACTGGTAATGACTTCCAATGTGGGTGCTCATAGCGTACAGCGCGCCTCGATCGGTTTTAGCGAGCAAGACCATGCACTGGATTATAAGGGTGAATTGAAAAAAACCTTTACCCCAGAATTTAGAAATCGTTTATCTGAGGTGATTTACTTTAATGCATTGAATAAAGATACAATTGTGTATGTGGTCAATAAGTTCTTGTTTGAG
>JABGQC010000015.1:38241-40660 GCA_018644675.1 Candidatus Thioglobus sp. | reverse complement strand
TGATTGCACTGGGTGCATTTGCTGTTTTTGGATTGGGCGATGATAAAGAAAAAGAGGCTAAGCCAGAGTCGGCAGAGAAAGTATCACAAGAATGTGAAATCCCTGCGTTTGCTAAAGCAATTGGTCACGAGGACTTGTGGCTTAAGCATAATGGCTGTCCACCAAGAGAAGAAAGCGAAAAATCTGATAAAGATTAGGTTTTTCTGTTCATTTTGAAAATTTGCCAAATTTTCAAAACTGACTGAGCTAAAGGGCTTTAAATAACAAAAAATGCCGTGAAAACGGCATTTTTAATAGGTTTTTAAGGTTTAAACTTGGTGTTTTACACCTTGTTTGTGTTATTTCTCAAATTATTAGATGATCGCACAAGCTTCATCAAAGCTTAAACGCGGACTTCTTGGGAAAATTTTGCTATGATCACCTTGGCCGATTGCACACAGAAAAATTGATTTGGTTTTTCCATCTGGGAAAAAATCCTCATCTAGTGTTTGGCTATTAAAACCACCCATTGGGCCGCAATCAAGCCCAACTGAGCGCGCTGCCAGCATAAAGTAAGCGCCTTGCAAAGTGGCATTCATCTCGCCCGCTTGTTTGATCTTTGCGTCATTGCCAGCGTACCAACTTTTGGCATCGGTATGTGGAAATAAAAATCCTAATTTTTCATAAAATTCAATATCATAGCTAATAATTGCCACTACAGGTGCTTCCATAGATTTTTCGATATTTCCCTCATCAAGATGTGCTTTTAGTTTTTGCTTGGCACTATCAGATTTGACAAAAGTGATGCGCGCAGGTGAGTTGTTAGCAGCAGTTGGCCCGTACTTCATTAATTCGTAAATTTGATGAATTTTATCATCAGAAATATTTGTATCTAGCCAGCCATTATGACTTCTGGCCTTGATAAATAAAGTGTCTAGTGCATTCTGGTCTAGCATTAAAATACCCCTTAATAATAAATAAAAAATTTCTATGCTAGATTATATATTTTTCGACTCATCGCTCTCACTCAAATTTAAAGACCATTTGACAAAGGTGGGAATAAAATTTGAACAGCAAAATGACGATGATTTTGGCTCCGTGCAGGGAGAGATTATCTCTATTGCGGATGATACAGCTGACGAAGTGTTAGATGAATTACAAGAATTGTACGATGATCTGCAAGAGGAGCTTGAGAAAATTTTAGAAAAATCTGACGAAGGCTTGATGATGAATGCAGCTGGCATGGAAGTGAAGCTTAAAGATGGCAGCATTTGCACGCTTCGAGTTGCTCCAGATGTGGTTACCCGCATTCTAACGGTGTTAGAATTTGACGAGTTGCAAGCGTTTGTAGAAAATATAGCCAAGAGTGTGGAAAGCCCAGATGATGGCCACTTTTGTCACAACATAGAAGAGGAGAAAATATGAAAAAAATTACCATTATTGGCTCGGGTTTTGCAGGATTAACTGCTGTTAGAACTATTAGAAAGCAAGATAAAGAAGTTGAAATTACGCTTATTTCCCCAAAAGCAGAATTGGTTTATATGCCAAGCTTGATTTGGGTGCCGTCGGGCGCAGCTGATAAGAGAGACATTGTGATACCGCTGGATAATTTTTTCAAACGCATGGGTGTTGTGCATATTGTCAGCGAAGTAACGGGCTTGGAAAATCAAGGCAGGTCGGTACTAACACCAATTGGCACTTATGAGAATGACGCGCTGATCATTGCTTCAGGCGGGCGTTTTATTAAAAAACTACCTGGCATTAAGCATGCCATCACCCCATGTGAAGGTTTAGAGGCGGCTGAGGCTATTCGTGATCGAGTAAAGGCGATGGATGGTGGTGATATTGCCGTTGGTTTTAGTGGCAATCCTAAAGAGCCAAGTGCGATGCGTGGCGGCCCGATGTTTGAGTTTTTGTTTGGATTGGATACTCAGCTTCGCTCTGAAGGTAGACGTGATAAATTTAAACTAACTTTCTTTACTCCAGCGGCAAAGCCGGGTGCTCGCCTAGGTGAAAAGGCAGTAGGCGGATTGCTGAGTGAGATGAAAAAACGTGATATCACCACTCATCTTGGTCATAAGATGAAAGAGTTTACAGACAGTAAAGTGATCACTGAAGGTGGCGAGTTTGCCGCTGATTTAATTTTATTTATGCCTGGCATGACTGGCAACACTTGGTTTGACAATACTGATCTTGCGCGTAGCGAAGGTGGCATGTTGAAGGCTAATAAATTTTGTGAAGTAGAAGGTGTAGACAAAGTATTTGTCGCAGGTGATTCAGGCTCTTTCCCAGGGCCAGAGTGGATGCCAAAACAAGCTCATATGGCTGACTTGCAAGCTGCGGCAGCAGCTAAAAATGCACTGGATAATCTTAACGGTAAAGATTCTAGCCATACCTTCAAAATTGAGCTGATGTGCATTGTGGATTCGAACAATAAAGG
>JABGQC010000015.1:0-38141 GCA_018644675.1 Candidatus Thioglobus sp. | reverse complement strand
GATATTGGCGCACAAGCGCCACACCATTTTTTGGTAATTCCCAAGCAGCACATTTCAACACTTAATGAAGCGAGTGATCCGGCATTAATTGGCAAATTGTCATTAACAGCAAGCAAAATTGCCAAGGATTTAGGCTTTGCTGATGAGGGTTATCGTGTGGTGATGAACTGTAATGAAGATGGTGGGCAAACGGTTTATCATATCCATCTTCATTGTTTGGGTGGTCGCTCATTATCTTGGCCACCAGGCTAGCGTTAGTCACATCTTCTTTTTATTCATCTTGTGCTGGTGATTTACAGCAACCCCCCCCTGAGAGGAATGCAAGGAGTGTTTTATTAAAGTGGTTGCTAATTTAGGCTTGCTTTATTCATAATGTAAAACCTTATTTTTTATGACAATATCTATCAAAATTATGATTGTCAAATAAGATAAAATTTATAGCTTGAATTTATTTTAATGTTGAAAATCTTATGAGCAACGAATTCCTAGACAGGCACATCGGCCCAAGTGCTAATGATATCGCTTCTATGCTAAATAGCATCAACTGTAAAACAGTCGATGAAGTAGTCTCTAAAACCGTGCCAGATTCTATTTTATTTGGCAATCGTATGCTAGTGGATGAAGGATTGACCGAGCGTGATAGTTTAGAATTGGCAACTAAGCTTGCCAGTGAAAATATCTTGGCAACGAATTTTATCGGCCAAGGTTATTACGGCACGTTAATGCCTAGCGTTATTCAGCGTAATATTTTAGAAAACCCTGGTTGGTACACGGCTTATACACCGTATCAAGCAGAGATTTCTCAAGGTCGCTTAGAAATGTTGCTTAACTTCCAGCAAATGATTATTGACCTAACGGGCATGGATATTTCTAATGCCTCATTACTCGATGAGCCAACAGCTGCTGCAGAAGCGATGATGATGGCCAAGCGCGCTAATCGTAAAAATAAATCTAATCGATTCTTGATTGATCAAAATACTAATCCACAAACTATCACCATTTTACAAACCCGTGCCAAGCCACTTGGTATTGAGCTGGTTGTTGAGAATATTCAAAACAATGACTTTTCTGATTGTTTTGCAGCACTCTTACAATCCCCAGGTACGAATGGCGAAGTGCGTGATTTGACGAACGACCTTGCCAAGGCAAAAGAAGCGGGTGTGCTAACTATTGTTGCCTGTGACCTATTAGCATTAACACTAATTAAAACACCAGCTGAAATGGGTGCTGATATTGCCGTGGGAAATTCCCAACGTTTTGGTGTTCCAATGGGATTTGGCGGACCGCACGCTGCATTTTTAGCAACACGTGATGAGTTTAAGCGCATGGTGCCAGGACGATTGATTGGTGTTTCACAAGATGTGGCCGGCAATCCGGCAATGCGTATGTCACTTCAGACTCGTGAACAGCATATTCGACGTGACAAAGCAACCAGTAATATTTGTACGGCGCAAGTTTTGTTGGCCGTTCTAGCTGCGGCTTATGGTGTTTATCATGGCGCAAAAGGGCTTAAAAAAATTGCGACCAAGGTGCATATTAAGGCGAGTAGTTTGGCGACAAGTTTAAAATCTGCAGGCTTTGAGTTGGCGACTGAGCAGTTTTTTGATACCGTTACTATCGCTACCGATCAAGCTAAAGCTTTATTTGAAAAAGCTCAAGCGCAGAATATTAATCTTAGGTTGCTAGCTGATAATCAGCTAACTATCGCAGTTGATGAGACCACAACAGAAGCTGAATTATTAGCGCTATTGGCTATTTTTTCAGTGGATGGATTAAGCGACTCCGAGCCACTATTGTCAACAGATATGTTGCGTAAATCCACTTATTTAACACATCCTGTATTTAGCCAGTATCACTCGGAAACTGAAATGATGCGCTACCTAAAGCGCCTAGAGAATAAGGATATTGCGCTTAATCATTCGATGATTGCGCTTGGCTCTTGCACCATGAAGCTAAATGCGGCAACGCAAATGTACCCAATTAGCCTACCAGGTTTTTCAAAATTACACCCTTATGTGCCTGAAGATCAAACACTGGGCTACCAACAATTATTTAAAGATTTAGAGCATGCATTGTGTGAAGTGACGGGTTATGATGCGGTGTCATTACAGCCCAATGCCGGCTCTCAAGGGGAGTTTGCAGGTCTTTTAGCGATTCATTCGTATCACGAGTCTCGTGGAGACTTTGATCGTAATATTTGCCTAATCCCTTCTTCAGCGCATGGCACCAATCCTGCAAGTGCGGTGATGGCGGGTATGAAAGTAGTTATTGTTAAGTGTGATGAAGCGGGTAATATTGATGTTGAGGATTTAAAAGCTAAAGTTGAAAAGCACGCTGAGAAGCTCTCAGCCATTATGGTGACGTACCCGTCAACACACGGTGTATTTGAAGTTGAAATTAAACAAATTTGTGAAATTATTCATGCGGCTGGTGGCCAGGTTTATCTAGATGGTGCCAATTTAAATGCTATGGTGGGCATTACTCGTATGGGTGAGTTTGGCGCCGATGTGTCACACATCAACCTGCACAAAACCTTTGCCATTCCGCATGGTGGTGGTGGCCCGGGAATGGGTCCAATTGGTGTTAAGGCGCATTTGGCTGAGTTTTTACCCGGTGACCCATTAGAAAAAAATTCAAATGCAGTATCGGCAGCAATGTACGGCTCTGCCTCAATTTTGCCAATCTCTTGGAGTTACATTAAGCTACTTGGTAAATATGGCATGCAAAGATCTACCGAGATTGCGATTGTGAGTGCTAATTACGTTGCCAATGAATTGGCGCAGAGTTTTCCAATTTTGTATCGTGGTGATCAGGGTATGGTGGCTCATGAATGTATTATTGACATTCGACCTCTTAAGGCACAGAGCGGAATTTCTGAGGAAGATATTGCTAAGCGCTTGATGGATTATGGCTTCCACTCGCCGACCATGAGTTTTCCAGTCGCAGGTACATTAATGATTGAGCCAACGGAGAGTGAATCAAAACATGAGATGGATCGTTTTATTACGGCAATGACAAGTATTCACACTGAGATTCAAAAGGTTATTTCAGGTGAGTGGGATAAAGACAATAATCCACTTAAAAATGCGCCGCATACGGCATACGAAATGGCTGGAGAATGGAGCTATCCTTATTCAAGGCAAGAGGCACTATATCCTGTTGAGTCTTTAGTGGTGAATAAATATTTCCCACCGGTTAAACGTATTGATAATGTTTATGGTGATCGAAACCTTTTCTGTTCTTGTGTTACAACGCAAGACTTTGCATAATTTAACTTTTCTCATCTGAAAGTTGCATTAAAATAGCTCAAAACTTCAGGTTTTTATTAAATTAAAAAACCGTTATTTCCAGGGGGAAAATGAGCCAAATCGGCCTTGAGCAGCAAAGCGTTGCAGAGTTTTCAGAGCGCGCTTATCTTGATTATTCTATGTACGTCATTCTTGATCGTGCTTTGCCGTTTGTGGGCGATGGCCTCAAGCCGGTACAACGCCGTATTATTTATGCGATGAGTGAGTTGGGGCTTAAGTCTACTGCTAAGTTTAAAAAATCTGCACGTACCGTGGGCGATGTTTTGGGTAAATTCCACCCACATGGTGATAGTGCTTGTTATGAGGCGATGGTGCTCATGGCACAGCCTTTTTCCTATCGTTATCCGTTTATTGATGGTCAGGGAAACTGGGGTGCACCTGATGATCCGAAATCTTTTGCTGCTATGCGTTATACCGAGTCCAAGTTGTCTCGTTATGCAGATTTACTGCTCTCAGAAATAAACCAAGGCACAGCAACTTGGACGGATAATTTTGATGGCTCATTACAAGAGCCTCAAAACCTACCTGCACAAGTGCCGAATTTATTGCTTAATGGTACCTCAGGTATTGCCGTAGGCATGGCAACGGACGTACCACCGCATAATTTGACAGAAGTTGTGAATGCTTGTATTCAACTTTTAGACAAGCCATCGAGTGATTTGGATGAGATTATGCAAATCATTCCAGCACCAGATTACCCAACTAATGCCAATATTGTCTCTAGCACAAAAGACTTGAGACAGATTTATGAAACGGGCCATGGCTCAGTGAAGATGCGTGCCACGTATCAAAAAGAAGATGGTGATATTGTCATTGAGACCTTACCATTTCAGACTTCCGGCTCCAAGGTGATTACCCAGATAGCAAGCCAAATGCGAGCTAAAAAGCTACCATTGGTGGATGATATTCGCGATGAATCTGATCATGAAAACCCAACTCGCATCGTTATTGTTCCACGCTCAAATCGGGTGGATGTGGACAGCTTGATGCTGCACTTATTTGCCACTACCGATCTTGAGAAGAATTATCGCGTCAATATGAATGTGATTGGTCTAGATGGTAAGCCACAAGTAAAGCCTTTAGTGCCAATGCTGAAAGAGTGGCTAACGTACAGAACCCAAATTGTTACTAAGCGACTTAATTATCGCTTAGATAAAATTTTGGCACGTTTGCATATCTTAGAGGGTTTGTTAATTGCTTTTTTGAATATCGATGAAGTGATCGCTATTATTCGAGAAAACGACAAGCCAAAGCCAATTTTGATGGCGCACTTTAAGCTTAGCGAGATTCAAGCTGAAGCTATTTTAGAGCTAAAGTTGCGCCACCTTGCCAAATTGGAAGAAGTTAAAATCCAATCAGAGCAAGAAGAGTTAAATGCTGAAAAAGAGAAATTAGAGTTGTTACTGTCTAGTGATACACGTTTAAAAACCTACATCAAAAAAGAGTTAAAAGCCATTATTGATGACTTTGGTGATGAGCGTCGGTCTTGTCTTAAAGCTGATGTGAGCATTGCTCAAGCATTTAATGAGGATGACTTGGTTGTGGCTGAAAATGTCACGGTGGTGCTTAGTGATAAAGGCTGGGTGCGTAGCGCCAAAGGTCATGATATTGACCCAACAGCACTTAATTATAAATCAGGTGACAACTACCTAACTAGTGTTCAAGGGCGTAGTAACAAAAATGCCATTTTTATTGACTCTACTGGCCGTTCGTATTCATTACTGGCTAATTCTCTGCCTAGTGCACGAGGCCAGGGCGAGCCACTAACGGGAAGACTTTCGCCGCCAACAGGATCAGAATTTGTTGATGTAGTGATGGGTGATGATGCTCAGCATATCTTGCTTGCTTCTGATGCTGGTTATGGGTTTATTGGTACGATTGGCGACCTGCTTTCCAAGAAGAAAGCGGGTAAGGCCTCACTAAGTTTGCCGGCTGGTGCTCAAGTAATGAAAGCTGTTAAGGTTGATGATTTAGAGAGTCAATATGTTGCTGTGGTGACTAATCGTGGACGACTTTTAGTATTCTTAGTATCTGAATTACCTGTCTTATCTAAAGGCAAGGGTAATAAATTGATTCAAATCCCGGCGAAAGATCTTAAGGCTAGAGAAGAGTTTGTTGTTGGCATTTGTGTTCTATTGGATACACAAAATCTTAGAGTTTATGCGGGTAAGCGCCATCTAACTATTAAGTTTCAAGATTTGACAAATTATGTCGGAGCAAGAGCTCGTCGAGGTAATTTATTGCCAAAAGGGTATCAAGGGGTAGACTCTATTGAGGCGGTCGAGTAATAATCACTCTTTGATTCAAGGTGTAATAGTGTCGCTATCAAAGGTATAATTAATCTTTTTGCCAATTTTTCCGAAATGTTCGTCCTAAAAATTGTTACTGATTTCGCCTCGGCTCACTCGCTGAGAAATTACCCAGGAGACTGTTCCCGTCTGCACGGCCATAATTGGCAGGTAGAAGTGCTTGTCGCCTCTAAAGTTCTTGATGACGTCGGTATGGCGATCGATTTTCGAGAAATTAAACAACAAACTAAAGTCGTCGTTAAAAGGCTGGATCATCAATATTTGAATGATGTTGCACCTTTTGATGAGCTTAATCCGACAGCTGAAAATATTGCCAAATATTTTTATGAAGAAGTTGGTCAACTCATTAATAATCAAGATGTTCGAGTCAAAGAAGTAACCATTTGGGAAACACTTCGAGCGTCTGTCACCTATTCGGAGGATTAATCATGAAATCTTGTGATTTGCCTGATACTCAAAATAACTTAGATACCCGTCAAATTATCATTGATAGGGTGGGTATTAAAGATATTTCACACCCTATTACTTACGTAGATCGTGACGGCAATAAGTCGCCAACTGTGGGTAACTTTACCATGACGGTAACTTTACCTGAAAATGTTAAAGGTACGCACATGTCGCGTTTTATTCAGATTTTAAACGAAGGTCCGTGTGAGTTTAATAGCAACAATTTTGGTCGAATTATTGAAAAAGTCCGTGACCGATTAGAGTCAGAAACTGCACATATTGTTCTAAATTTCCCATTTTTTAGAAAGAAAAAGGCACCTTCGTCAGGGGTTGAATCAATGATGGATTATCAGGTGACTTTATACGGCTCGCTTGAAAAAGGTGTTGTTGAAGTGATGATGAAAGTTGTGGTGCCAGTCACTAGTTTATGTCCTTGCTCTAAAAGTATTTCAAAATATGGTGCTCATAATCAGCGTTCTCATATTACCATTAAGGCTAAAGCGTCCGCTGGAAAGACTTTACACCTAGAGGATTTGATTGATCTTGCTGAGAAAAAAGCATCTTGTGAACTTTACGCAATCCTTAAGCGAGAAGACGAGAAGGTGGTGACTGAAAGAGCGTATGATAACCCTGCGTTTGTTGAGGATTTAGTGCGCGATATTGCTGTAGATTTAAATATTAACGACAATATTAATTACTATCGACTTGAGTCAGAAAATTTTGAATCAATTCATAATCACTCGGCCTACGCTTTGATCGAAAATCAGAAATAAAACCATGAAATATAATACTGACAATCTAAGAATTACTTCAAGCGCGCCAATTATGGCACCTAGCGAATTAATGGAGCAATATCCATTGAGTGAGCAAGGTTCTGTTGGTATTTTTCAGGCACGTGAAACCATTGCTAACATCTTGTCAGGCCAAGATAAGCGACTGATGGTCATTGTTGGTCCTTGTTCGATTCATGACTCAGAGGCTGCACGTGACTATGCAAAAAAATTAGTTGCATTGCGAGATGAACTGAAAGAAGATTTGTTTATTGTGATGCGCGTGTATTTTGAAAAACCACGCACGACAATCGGCTGGAAAGGCCTGATTAACGACCCAGATTTAAATGAAAGCTTTAATATTGATAAGGGCTTGAAGATTGCACGACATCTGCTTACTGACATTGCTGATATGGCTATGCCAGTTGCCGTGGAATATCTTGATTTGATTACCCCGCAATATATCTCTGATCTTATTTCTTGGGGTGCAATCGGTGCACGTACAACAGAAAGTCAATCACACCGTGAGTTGGCCTCTGCGTTATCTTGCCCTGTTGGTTTTAAAAATGGTACAACAGGATCACTGAGAATTGCGATTGATGCGATTAAATCTGCTTGTAGTCCTCACCACTTGCTCTCGGTTAACAAAGAGGGTGGCGTGAGTCATTACACATCTTCAGGCAATGAAAGTACTCACATCATTTTGCGTGGCGGATCTGATGGGGTGAATTACAAAGCTTCTCATGTTGATAATGCTTCTGAGCAATTATTGAGTGAAGGTCTAAATCATCGTGTTATGGTGGACTTTTCGCATGCCAATAGCGAGAAAAAATTCAAAAATCAATTAAAAGTCGGTGAAGATGTTGCTGGCCAAATTGCATCAGGCTCTGACAAAATTTTTGGCGTTATGATTGAGTCAAATATCAATGAAGGTAATCAAGCGATTGGCCCACTGGATTCTCTTGAATATGGCGTTAGTGTTACTGACAGTTGTATCAATTGGGAAGATACCGAAACCTTGCTTAAAATTCTGGCACAATCAGTGCAAACTAAAAACACTTAACTGATTGATTTAACAACAATTTAGGCTGTTAAATTTTTTATAATAAACTAACCTTATTTACGCATTTTTATTGCGTAAATAAGGTCGTTTAGGGTACAATAAAAGCTCGTTTAATTAAGCAATTTTTTGTATGTCAGATGATACGATAAACACTGAAAATCTAGAGGCTTTCGAGCCAACTTTCCCAATCGTTACCATTGAAGATGAAATGCGCGATTCCTATTTGGAATACGCCATGAGTGTCATTGTTGGGCGTGCATTGCCAGATGTGCGAGATGGGCTAAAACCTGTTCATCGCCGCGTATTGTACGCAATGGATGTACTCGGCAACGACTACAACAAATCTTACAAAAAATCAGCCCGTATTGTGGGTGATGTAATTGGTAAATATCATCCTCATGGCGATACTGCCGTATACGATACCATTGTGCGCATGGCACAACCATTCTCAATGCGCAATATCTTAGTTGACGGTCAAGGTAACTTTGGTTCTGTTGACGGTGATTCAGCTGCAGCAATGCGTTATACCGAAATCCGTATGACTAAGTTATCTCACGAATTATTGCGAGATCTTGAAAAAGATACGGTTGATTTTATTGACAATTATGACGGTTCAGAGTCAGAACCGGGTGTTTTGCCAACTCGTGTACCTAATCTTTTGGTTAATGGTTCTTCAGGTATTGCTGTGGGCATGGCAACCAATATTCCACCTCATAATTTAGATGAAGTGATTGAAGCTTGCCTTAGAACTATTGATAATGAAGACGTTACTATTGACGAACTACTAGAAGTTATGCCAGGGCCAGATTTCCCGACAGCTGGAATCATTAACGGCGCTAGTGGTATTCGTCAAGCCTATGAAACTGGCAAGGGTAAGATTTATCTTCGATCTGTATCGCATGTAGAAGGTGAAGATAAGCAAAGTATTGTTGTCACTGAATTGCCGTACCAGGTTAATAAGGCTAAGTTGATTGGTAAGATTGCAGAACTCGTTAAAGATAAGCGTATTGATGGCATTACCGGCCTTAGAGATGAATCTGATAAAGATGGCATGCGTATGGTGGTTGAGCTTCGTCGAGGAGAAGTGCCTGAGGTAATGCTTAATAACCTATACAAGCTTACAGAAATGCAAACCGTATTTGGTATCAATATGGTGGCAATCGATAAGGGTATGCCTAAGCTAATGAAGCTTAAGGATATCCTTCAAGCGTTCATCTCACACCGAAGAGATGTGGTCACCCGTCGTTCTATTTTTGATCTTAATAAAGCCAGAAATCGTGCACACTTATTAGAAGGATTGTCCGTTGCACTGCACAATATTGACGATATTATCGCTCTGATTAAAGTGGCACAAAATCCAACAGAGGCTAAAGCTTCTTTGGTTGCCAAAACTTGGCAGGGTTCAGTCATTAAAGAGCTAATTGGTGATCGAGATATGGCGATGTTTAAGCCAGAAGACTTGCCAGCTGAGCTTGGCTTGCAGGCCAGTGGTGATTATCAACTTTCAGATAAGCAGGCACAAGCCATTCTAGATCTTAAACTTCACCGCCTAACAGGCCTAGAAAAAGACAAAATATTCGATGAATTTAATGAATTATTAGAGCGTATTAAATATTTGCTCGACATTTTGCAAAACCCAGATCGTCTTATGCAGGTAATTCGCAACGAATTGATTGAAATTCGGGATGAATTTGCAGATGCGCGTATGACTGAAATTATCGAACACAAAATTGACCTGACATTGGAAGATCTAATTGCCCAAGAGGATCGTGTCGTTACACTTTCTCATGGTGGCTATGTTAAAGCGCAATCACTAAGTGATTATCAAGCTCAGCGTCGTGGTGGCAAGGGTAAGGCGGCCACTAAGATGAAGGATGAGGATTTTGTCGATCAATTATTTGTAGCCAATTCTCATGATACTGTTTTGTGCTTCTCCTCAGCTGGAAAAGTGCATTGGCTTAAGGTTTATGAATTGCCAATGGCATCTCGCACCGCCAAAGGTAAGCCTATTATTAATTTACTGCCACTGGAAAAGGATGAAGTAATTAACGCCATCTTGCCAGTATCAGAATTTACCGATGATCAATTCGTGTTTATGGTGACCAGTAGTGGTACTTGTAAAAAGACTTCATTGACCAACTTCGCCCGCCCAAGAAAAGGCGGCATTATTGCTATTGAATTACGTGATGGAGATAAGCTGGTAGGTGTGGATATCACGTCAGGTGAAAATGACATTATGTTGTTCTCAGCAAACGGCAAGTCGATCAGATTTAAAGAATCAGATGTGCGTGCAGTTGGTCGAACTGCTATTGGTGTTCGCGGTATGAAGCTGGCTGATGATGAAATTGTCTCAGCAATTATTGCTGATAACGCCAGCCCAATTCTTACTGCCACTGAAAAGGGCTATGGTAAGCGTACCGAGCTTGAAGAGTATCGCGTACAAGCTCGCGGTGGATCTGGCGTTATCTCCATTAAAACCTCGGAGCGTAATGGTAAAGTTGTAGGTGCCATTCAAGTAACAGATGAAGATGAAATGATGCTAATCTCTAATAAAGGCACTCTAGTTAGAGCTAGAGCAGCTGACGTGTCAATTATTGGCCGTAACACCCAAGGGGTTACGCTTATCAATATTGCCAAAGCTGAGAAGCTGGTGTCAGTGGCTAAAATTGCTGAAACTGAAAATGATGATTCAGAAGAGGAAGTTGCAGAAGAGTAAATTCCTGAGTATGTTGAACATTAAATGCCACTGAATTCAGTGGCATTTTTTTTGGATAAACTGATTTGCATCAATTTAAAATGAGATTTCAGTAGTATGATGTAATGAATGCCGTTTTTTAAAAAAACTAAAGGAGTTTAAGGATGACAATACAAACGCTACAAAGTTTTTTAGCTTGGAGTTTGGTTGTTCATTTTTCTGTATTGTTGTTATGGGTATGGATGATGAAATATGCAAACGAGTATGTTTATCGGATACATACTTACTGGATTCCAATTTCTAAAGATAGCTTTAATGTCATACATTATGGCGGTATTGGCTTGTACAAATTGCTAATCTTTATTTTTAATTTGACACCTTATATTGCACTAATGTTGATCGACTAGATGTTAATGTTCTCGAGTGGCGGAGAATGTGAGATTTGGATGGCGTTCCATAGTAAGCTGCAGGTTGACCATGGAAGGTGCCAAGTAAGTCAGCATGCCAGCTGAGTCGATCGCCACATTATTGCCCGCTTTAGCTTTTAACTGTTGAATATCTTTGTCATCACCTGTTACCCAGCGCGCTGTTGCAACAGCAATTGCTTCAAATTGACAATCAACACCATACTCATATTTTAGTCGATGCGCCACCACATCAAATTGCAAAATACCAACGGCGCCCAAAATTTGAGAAGAATTGATAATTGGTCTGAAAACTTGAGTTGCGCCTTCTTCTGAGAGTTGATCTAGGCCTTTTTGTAGAGCTTTAGCTTTTAGAGGATCTTTGAGTTGAGCACGACGAAATAGCTCTGGTGCAAAATTAGGAATACCCTTAAATTCAAGCTTTTCACCTTGGGTAAAGGTGTCGCCAATGCTAATGCCACCATGATTGTGAATACCGATGACATCACCCGCATAAGCCACTTCAGCGCTTGAACGCTCACGCGACATAAAGGTAACCGCATTGGCAATCTTGATTTGTTTTCCAGTGGCTACTTGCAAAACTTTCATGCCTTTTTTGTATTCACCACTCACAATGCGCATAAAAGCTAAGCGGTCATGGTGTTTTGGATCCATGTTTGCCTGTATTTTAAATACGAATCCTGTAAGTTTAGCTTCATCTGGCGTCACTTCACGAACATCAGATTCCCTATTTTTTGGGGTTGGTGCATATTCAATAAATCCATCAAGTAAATTTTGAATACCAAAATTTGAAATGGCTGAACCAAAGAAAACTGGCGTCTGTTTGCCGTTTAAAAACGCCTCTAAATCAAATGGCGTTGTGGTTTCAGTAATTAGCTCCACTTCATCACGCATCTCTTGAGCAATATCAGAGCCTAATATTTCGTCAATCTGTGGATTATCAACCCCGTCAATAATGATATTTTCACCAATTTCAGAGTTTTTGCCAGCTTCGTATAAATATACTTTATCTTCTAGTAAATGCACCACACCTTTGAATCGCTTACCCATTCCAATAGGCCAGGTAATTGGCGCACACTCAATATTAAGAACTGTTTCTACCTCATCCATCAAATCAATAGGCTCTTTACCTTCACGATCAAGCTTGTTGATAAAAGTCAAAATTGGAGTGTCACGTAAACGACATACTTCCATGAGTTTAATGGTGCGCATCTCTACACCTTTGGCAACGTCAATCACCATTAGAGCAGAATCAACCGCGGTTAAAGTGCGGTAAGTATCTTCAGAGAAATCTTCGTGTCCGGGGGTGTCAAGTAAGTTGATAACGTGATTGTCATATTCAAACTGCATAATGGAAGAGGTAATTGAAATACCTCTTTCTTTCTCCATTTCCATCCAGTCAGAGGTGGCGTGCGTACTGGCTTTTCTTGCCTTGACACTACCTGCTGTTTTAATCGCACCTGCGTATAAAAGTAGTTTTTCAGTGACGGTAGTTTTACCGGCATCGGGATGAGAGATAATCGCAAAAGTGCGACGCTTGGAAACTTCAGACATAATTAGTTTTTATTGGTAATGATTAGCTCGACACCAGCTTCGTCGAACATGACTTTTGAAAGTTGAACGCTCTCATTCCAGTTATCAAGTTCTTTTGATTTTTCAACAACAACTTTTTTGATGCCTACTTGAATAATGCCTTTGGCGCATTCTGAACAAATAGGTAGGCCGTAGACATACAAAGTTGCACCATCCAAAGAAGTGCCAGAATAAGTGGCGTTGTAAATGGCGTTCATTTCAGCATGGACTACCAGTTTGTATTTGGTGTCACGATTATTGTAACGCTCATCAGAATCATCAATGCCACGCGGAAAGCCGTTAAAGCCTTGAGACAATACTTCTTTTTTGCTGCCAACAGTGACAGCGCCAACTTGAGTTGAAGGGTCTTTTGACCAAGTAGATACCTCGGCTGCCAATCCTAAGTAACGTTTATCCCATTTATCCAGTGCATTCATTTAACGTATTTTAATAGATGCAAGACTGACCAAGACTAAGATTAAGGTAACCATCCAAAAACGTACAATAATTTTTGGCTCAGAGATGCCTTTTTTCTCGAAATGATGATGAATGGGTGCCATTAAGAAAAAACGTTTTTTGGTGCGTTTGTAGTAAGCAACTTGAATGATAACTGAAAGGGTTTCTGCTACAAAAACACCACCCATAATAAATAACAGAATTTCTTGACGTAAGAGAATGGCGATCACCGCCAAAATGGCACCCAGCGCAAGAGAGCCAACATCACCCATGAAAATTTCAGCAGGGTAGGTGTTAAACCATAAAAAACCAAGACTTGCACCCACTAAAGCGCTACAAATGACGAACAACTCCCCCGTTCCAGGCATAAACGGCATATTGAGATAGTTGGCAAAGTTGTAATTGCCACTAATATAAGAGAATAAGGCTAAAGCACTAGAAATAAGAATAACGGGCATGATGGCCAACCCATCCAACCCATCTGTTAGATTAACCGCATTAGAGCTGCCAACAATGACGAAGTACGCTAACACCAAAAAGCCAACTATGCCTAGTGGAATGGCGATATCTTTGAAAAATGGGATGAGTAGTTGGGTTTGGATAGGATTGTCTATAGCGGTCACAATCCATATTCCGATAATAATAGCACCTAAAGATTGGCCTAATATTTTTTTACGCGAGCTTAGACCGTCCGAAGATTTGCGTTTGATTTTTAAATAATCATCAACAAATCCAACGGCACCAAAAATAACGGCTGTGGCAAGCACAATCCATAAATAATGATTAGACCAGTCCGCCCAAACTAATGAGCTAATAATAAAAGCAGACAAAATCATGACACCGCCCATGGTTGGAGTGCCTGATTTGGATAAATGAGATTGAGGGCCATCAGTGCGGATAACCTGGCCAATTTGATATAAATGCAATTTTTTAATAAAATAGTGTCCAAGTGCCAAGCTAATCAATAGCGAAGCGAGCATAGCTAACACAGCTCTAAGTGTTAGATAGTTAAGAACACCAAATCCGGAGTCGAATTGAGTTAATAGAGCGATTAATTCTAAGAACATATTGTATTACTCAATGTCGTTAATGGATAACAATTCTAATTTAAAAATTAAAATACTGTCTGATGATAAGTTGCCACGCTCACTATCACCATAGATTTGATAATAGGGTGCAATAAGCGTGCGCTTTTCTCCAACACGCATCTTTAATACTGAAGTGTCGATGATGCTGATGATGGTGCCAGATCCTGCGGCAAAAGGCAAAGGCTCTCCTGCTTGACGCATGTTGGTGCCATCATCTAAGTCGATTGAAAGGCTGACTTTTACTAAATCACCTTTTTTAGGTGTACTGCCATTACCGGCTTGATTAATTTCAACAAAATGACCTTGATCAGTTAATTTGGCAGTGCTATAGTGCGCTTGAGTAAACTTTTCAAGTTTGATTTTCTTTTGAGTGAGTTTTTTATTTGCTTGATTGGTATATTCAGCATTGGCCGCATCGAATGCCGCTTCATTGGTTTGGAATTTTTTAGCTTTATCACCAATGCGGATAATTTTAACTTTACGGATGAAGTCATCCTGTTTAATGCTGTTAACCACGCTCATACCTTTGACAACATGTCCAAATATTGTATGTTTTCCGTCCAACCAGGGTGTGGCTGTGTGGGTGATAAAAAACTGGGATCCATTGGTATTAGGGCCAGAGTTTGCCATTGACAAAATGCCACCACTATCATGGGTTAAATCGGTAATTTCATCCATAAATTTATAACCAGGTCCGCCAGTGCCGTTACCTTTTGGATCACCACCCTGGATCATAAAATTATCAATAACACGGTGAAACTTCAGGCCATTGTAAAAAGGCTTTCCAGTTTGGATGTTAGAGTGTTTTTTGCCCTCAGCTAAGCCAACAAAATTAATAACTGTTAAAGGGGTTTTTTCAAATTCAAGTTGAACAACGATATCGCCTTGGTTAGTATGCAAGTTCGCATATAGGCCATTTGCTAGTTGTGCTTGAGAAGAAAGCGATATTAACGCAGCTGAAAAAAAGATAAATAGACGCAACATAAGGATATTTTTACCATGGAAATACAGCCATTGATGATACCTCAAAACACGATAAAAATAAGGGTAACAATACGGTAAAATATTGCTAAATTTATTATTGTTTTGTATTAGGAGAAATTCATGTCTTTATTAATTACCGATGAGTGTATCAATTGCGATGTTTGCGAGCCAGAGTGCCCGAATGATGCAATTTTTATGGGTGATGAGATTTATGAAATTGATGGCGACTTATGTACTGAGTGTGTTGGTCATTTCGATGAGCCGCAATGTGTTGAGGTTTGCCCGGTAGATTGTTGCCTGCCTGATCCGGATCGTAAAGAAACAGAAGAAGAGTTGCTAGCTAAGTTGAAATAAAATTTAGTCTTGCATTAAAAAAGGCGACCAGAAGGTCGCCTTTTTGTTGAATGGATAAAACTATTTACCCAAAGCGTCTTTAAGTGCTGCTAGGCATAAGGCAATATTCTCTTTTCTAGAGGAGTGGCCCATAAGGCCAATACGCCACACTTTTCCTGCATAAGCACCAAGTCCTGCACCGATTTCTAAGTTGTAGTCGTTTAACAAAGTTGCACGAACCTGTGCATCATCTGCACCTTCCGGAATGAAAACAGAGTTAAGCTGTGGAAGACGATCAGCTTTATCAACTAAAAAGTTAATACCCATCGACTCAAGCCCTTTTCTTAGCTCTTCATGGTTTTTCTGATGACGAACCCAAGAATTTTCCAAACCCTCTTCTGATAACATCACTAAAGATTCGTGCAAGCCATAAAGTGTATTAACTGGTGCCGTATGATGGTAGGTACGTTTAGCGCCTTCACCCCAGTAGCCCATGACGAGATTTAGATCCAAGAACCAAGAGGTGACAGCTGTTTTGCGGTCTTTAACTTTTGTAAGTGCGCGTTCGTTAAAGCTCACTGGTGAAATGCCAGGCATAGCAGATAAACATTTTTGTGTGCCTGAGTAAATGGCATCAATTTCCCATTCGTCAACGCGTAACTCACTACCGCCTAACGATGTCACCGCATCTACAATAGTGATGCAATCATTGTCGTGGGCAATCTTACATAGTGCTTTGGCATCAGATTGAGCACCAGTAGAGGTTTCTGCGTGGACAAAGGCTAGGATTTTTGCATCTGGATTTTCTTTTAGTGTTTGCTCAACTTTATCTGTTGATACGGCTGCACCCCAATCATCCTCAACAACGATTGCCTCGCCACCAAAGCGTGTGATATTCTCCTTCATGCGCATACCAAAAACACCATTAATACACACCACAACTTTATCACCTGGCTCAACAAGGTTGGCAAAGCAAGTTTCCATGCCAGCAGAACCTGGCGCCGAAACTGGCATAGTTAGTTCATTTTCAGTTTGAAAGATGTACTTTAAGCCTTCTTTGGTTTCGTTCATCATGCCAACAAAAGCAGGGTCTAGATGGCCAATCGTTGGTCGGGCCATAGCTGATAAAATTCTAGGATGTACATCAGAAGGTCCTGGACCCATTAAAGTTCTTACTGGCGGATTAAATGATTTCATGATTTCTTGTTTTTTAAAAAGTTCAAGTAGACTATTATAATTACTTGCTCGAAGACTTTTTATTTAATTATCTCACGCTTTGGTTAAGGGTATTTTTTAGATTGTTGGCAGTAAGAAATAAAGCGCAATGGGCAGGGTGATAATACTGGATAAATTTCCAATAAGAACGATTGATGCGACACTTTTAGGCTCTTGATCATATTTTTCTGCAACCATAAAGTTTAAAACAGCTGGTGGTAGTATGGCAAAAATAATGAGTAGCGCACTATTTAGTTCGTTTAAATTAATCCACGGCATGACTAAGACAACAGCAATAAGACCAGAAAGCGGTTTAAAAATTGCACCAATAAGGCCAACTTTCCAATCCTTAAAGTCTATATTAACCAGTCGAACGCCCAGTGAAAATAGCATAAGTGGGATAGCTATTTCACCAATCATGGTTAAAGGGGTTAATAAGGTTGCTGGTATTGTGACCTCTGTCAAGCTAAGCAAAATGCCTAATATGCTAACAAATACCATAGGAATGCTAAACACTTTAATGAATGAGGCACTCCTGTCAATAGTTTTGATACCGACACTAAAATGCAAGGTATTTTCCACAATAAATAAAATAATGGCGGCCGGTATGGCTAGTTTTCCAAAAGCCAATAGCGCCAGAGGTAGGCCGATATTTCCCGAATTTGCATACATCATGGGCGGTACAAATGTTTTGATATCAAACTTCATTAGTTTTGCAAACGCCCAAGCTAACAACCCTGATATTGATATTACTCCCAGTGCACCAATAGCAAGTGATTGATAATCAAGAAGGTAAAAATCTTTACTAACCAGAATAGAAAGAATTAGCGCTGGAACAAAGATGTTGATTGTCAGTCGGTTGGCAACCGACATATCTGTTGGGTATTTTCTGGCATATAAATATCCCGCTAGTACGATAAATAAAATGGGAGAAATAATGTTAAAAACATTAATCAACATTGGTTAATTTCCATAAGCGACGGAGGGGAGCCAAGTAACAAGCTGCGGAAAGGAAAATACAAGCCCAAGACCAATTAATTGAAGGATGATAAAAGGAAAAACACCTTTGTATATGTCAGTTAATTTTACACCATCAGGGCACACGCCTTTTAGATAGAAAATAGCAAACCCTACTGGTGGCGTTAAAAATGAGGTTTGCAGTGTAACCGCAACCAGTAGTGCAAACCACACTAAGTTTGGATTGTCCACCACACCATAGCCATCAACCGCCAAGTCAAGTCCGGCAATAACTGGACCCAATAAAGGCAGAATGATTAAACTAATTTCAATCCAGTCTAGGAAGAATCCTAGTGCAAAAATGAGTAGTAATACAACACCAATAAGTGCATATGGACCAAGCCCCATGCTGTTTAATGAAGACTCTATCAGCTCATCTCCACCACACTCCCTAAGAACCAATGCAAAGATAGTAGCGCCAATAAATATAGCAAAAATGTAGGCCGAGGTGTTCATGGTGTTAATAACCACTTCTTTTATGACGCTAAAATTCAAGCGTTTATAAGCCACCGATAAGAATGTTGCGCCTAGGGCGCCAATCCCTGAGGCTTCAGTAACGGTTGCAATGCCCATGAAAATAGAACCCAAGACCGCTAATATTAATAACGCTGGTGGAATAATATCTAGCATTACTCGCAAGACATCGCCTAAATGAATCTCTGTATGGTCGGCTGCAAGTGGTGCTTTTTCTGGGTATAGTTTTGAATAAATTAAAATATAAGTAATGTATAAAACGCCAAGAATAACTCCTGGAAAAACCGCACCCATGAATAGGTCTCCTACCGAAACACCGAGCTGATCACCCATAATGACAAGCATAATAGAGGGTGGAATGAGAATTCCAAGCGTGCCAGAGGCGGCAATAGTGCCAAGTGCCAAAGGCTTGTCGTAATTTTGTTTGAGCATAACTGGCAGTGACATTAGTCCCAGTAGTACAACTGAGGCGCCAATAATTCCAGTGGAGGCGGCAAGAATAATACCAATTAAGGTAACTGTAATGGCCAGACCACCTTTGACATTACCAAACAATCTTTGCATAGATTTCATCATTTGTTCGGCCACCCCTGATTTATCAAGCATTAGGCCCATGAAGATAAACATGGGTAGTGCTACTAATACCCAATTATCCATAATATTAAACACTCTTCCCGTAAGCAGGCCAAGCGTATTGTAGTCAAGACCTGTACCAGTCCATTCCATAATGTTATCACTCCACCAGGCGATTCCAGTAAATGCGACACCAACACCAGCCAACACCCAGGCAACTGGAAATCCGGTAAAAATTAAAGCAATAAATGAAACAAACATCGCTATAACAAGATAGTATTCAGGTTGGAAATCCATTAGTTTTTCTCCTGGTTATTGTTTTGAAATTGTGGGCTAAATAAGTGCTTTATCATTGAAACTCTACCAGGCGTATGATTACGTATGTTGTTGTGTGAAATAAGAAAAATAGACTCTTCGATTAGTTTGGCTAGCGCTGCGATAAACATTAAAACTAAAGAGATTGGAATGATGGACTTTATAATCCATCGGTAAGAAAGACCAGTAGGGTTTGATGATGATTCCAAAACTCGATAAGACTCAGAAACCCACCCCAAGCTATGATCTAGAATAATAACAATAAAAGGCATTAACAACAATAATATTCCTAAAATTTCAACAATTCTTTGGGATTTTATCGACATATTGGCATGGATAATATCCACTCTAATATGGGAATCTGTTGTAATTGCATACGATATGCCAAACATAAATGCAACGGCATATAAATGCCAAATTAACTCTTCTAGAGCAACAAGCCCATTGTGAAAGCCATATCTGAGTGTCACCTGAGTTAGGATAATCAGTATAAGAGCCACATTTAGCCAAGCAGTGGTTTCCGCAACTTTTGTAACAATTTTATTTAGAAACGAAACAATTGGTATGCGAGCATAATTATTTTGCATTTTTTCTTGCATAAATAAATCCTTGTTTTTTTTATTCTAAGTATGTTTTTCAATTATATAACCATAGTAAAACATACTTAGAATAAAAACAGCAGGACATAATCCTGCTATTTTTAGTTAGTACTATTTACTTATTCTTTCCGTACCTGGGCGTGGTAAAAATGCCCATTCATTCCAAACTCCGTAGCCTTTACGGAATTTCATCAATTCTGCGTAAATCTTACCAAATTCTGGATCTTTTGCAGTTTCTTCTGCAACAACCTCATCCCATTTTTCTTTGAATAAAGCTAGCATTTCTTTAGACCAGTAATGGTTTGTCACACCTTTTTCGGCATTAGACTCCATATAAGGGAACTGAATCGCCTCACCCATTGCTAATCCATCAAGCATGGCAGCTTTACATGTGGTTTCAACGACATTCTGCTGTGCAGAGCTCATATTCTTCCACGTATCCTTGTTAACTAGCAAGTCAAACATAGTGGCAGGTTGATGCCAACCTGGGTAGTAGTTGTGTTTTAAAATCTTGTGGAATCCTAGTAATTTGTCAATGGCTGGCATTGAAAATTCAGTTGCATCGATGGCACCTTTTTCTAGTGCTGGGAATATTTCCTTAGAAGATAGTAGTGATGTTGATACACCTAATTTCTCCATAACCAGTGCGCCTAATCCGAAGAATCTCATGCGTAATCCATCTAAATCTTCAGGACCTTTAATTTCTTTAGAGAACCAGCCAGATGTTTCTGGAGAAATAATTGAACAGGGTACTGCGTGTACGTTATAGCCATTATCATCATACAGTTTTTGCCATAAATCTCTACCACCGCCGTAATATACCCAGGCTAAAAACTCAGGGGCATCAGGGCCAAAAGGCACTGCCGAGAAAATAGAGGCTTTGGTGCCTAGTAATCCCGTGTTGTATCCGGGTGTTGACCAGCCTGCATTAACTTGACCTTTTGAAACAGATTCTAAAATCTCTTTAGCAGGAACAAGTTTTCCTGGCTCATAGATTTTAACTTTTAGTTTTGTAATGTTTGATGAGCTATTGATATTATCAGCAAACCATTTAGGTGTTGAGCCCAAACCGGTTAAATGGGTGCCAAACCATACAGGTAGTTTAAGTGTTACTCTTTTTTCAGCAACGACAGGGGCTGATGCCATTGTTACGGCAATGGCAACCGCAGTGCTTAGTTTAATTATTGAATTTTTCATATTTTCCTCTCTTTTAGTTATATTTTTCCTTACTGATTTATTTTTGGTAAATTGGTAAGTCCAATATATAGTATATAAAAATTATGCAAGTGTCAAGAATTATTTTTTTATTATGATTTTTTATATAAATAAAGGTTATTACAGCTAAAAATATAGTAGAATTCACTTAATTTAATTGGTAAGACCATATAATGAATAAGAAAAGTACCGTTGCAGAAGATATTGCTAAAAAGCTAGAATCTATGATTTTGGATGGGATATTGGAGCTTGGAGATAAGTTGCCGGCAGAGAGAATGTTAGCTGAAAAATTAGGTGTATCTAGACCCTCTCTTAGAGAGGCAAAGCAAATACTTGTTTCTAAAGGCTTGTTAGAAACCACTCAAGGTGGTGGTACTTATGTAAAGAGAACACTGAGCTCCGAATTATCTGATCCATTGCTCGAC
The DNA here is from genome assembly GCA_018644675.1 of Candidatus Thioglobus sp. Lineage (GTDB taxonomy): Bacteria > Pseudomonadota > Gammaproteobacteria > PS1 > Pseudothioglobaceae > Thioglobus_A. Next base: position 16,858 of record JABGQC010000015.1, on the reverse strand, counting down.
ATGCTTAAAAATAATGTAAATTCTCGTTATGATATTTTAGAGGTTAGGTGTTCTTTGGATAGTTTGGCCGCATATTCTGCAGCACAACGTGCAACAGAGGAAGATAAAAACAAGATTAAGCAAGCTTTTGCAGTCTTGAATGAGATGCATGGCAAAGAGGGTAGTTCGAATGAAGAAGCTCAGGCAGATGCATTGTTTCACTTATCCATTGTTGAGGCTTCTCATAATATTGTTTTATTGCATATTATGAGGAGTTTGTTTAAAGTACTAAGAATGAGTATTGCTAATAATTTGGATAAATTTTATGCCAATAGTGAAATTGGAGAGCCGCTACATAACCAGCATTACAAATTAATGCAAGCTGTGATTGATGGTCGTGCAGATGATGCTAGGGATGCGGCCAATGAGCATTTAAAGTTTGTTGATCAATCTATTCATAATCTAGATAGAGAAAATGAAAGGTTAAACAGACATAAATTACAGTCTTCACTGCTTGGTGATTGATTAATAGAATAGATGGTAACAGGACGGAAAATATGACAGATTATTTTAATAGTAACTACCCCAGTACCGATGCACTGCGTATTAAGGCAAAGCAACGGATGCCAAAATTTGCATTTGAATACCTTGATGGCGGCTGCTTTTCTGAGATTAACCTGCAGCGTAACACGCAAGAAATTAGAGATATTCAATTGCAACCATATTATCTCCGTGATTATAAAAATGCCAATATGCAAACTGAATTATTCGGTGAAACTTATGATGCACCTTTTGGCATGGCGCCGATTGGCTTACAAGGTCTGATGTGGCCAAAATCTTGTGAGATTCTAGCGCAATCTGCCTCTGATCATAACCTTCCGTTTGTACTCTCCACGGTAGGTACTGCTAGTATTGAAACCGTAGCAGATATCACCAGCGGCAAGTTTTGGTTTCAGCTTTATCATCCGGTTGATAACGATCTTCGAGATAAGCTATTAGAGCGCGCTTGGAATGCGGGTTGTCGTACGCTGGTGATTTTGGCTGATACGCCAACGTTTGCCTATCGCCCTAAGGAGATAAAAAATGGTTTATCGATTCCACCTAGAATGACAATTGATAATATCATGCAAATGTGTACGCATCCTAATTGGTCTTTATCTCAACTGGTAGCAGGCGTGCCAGAGTTTAAAACCATGAAATCTTATATCCCTAAAGGTTTAAATATGAAGCACTTGGGAATGTTTATGAATAAAACATTTTCAGGGCGCTTAACTCAAGACAAAATCAAAGCTTTAAGAGATGCTTGGAAAGGCAATCTAGTTATCAAAGGTATTGTCAATCCTGAGGAGGCAGATCTTGCCATCAAACTTGGACTTGACGGTTTGATTGTGTCTAATCATGGTGGACGTCAACTGGATAGTGGGCGATCCACTATCGCCTCGCTTGACACCTTGCAAGCTTACAAAGGAAAAATTAAAATCATGATGGATTCTGGTTTGCGCTCGGGGCCTGATATTGCTAATGCATTAGCCTCTGGTGCAGATTTTACCTTTGTAGGTAGAGCGCCAATGTATGGTGTTGGCGCACTTGGTAAGCAAGGCGGAAATCATACTTTCACCATGCTTAAACGTCAACTACAACAAGTTATGGAGCAAGTTGCATGCGAGCAAGTAAAAGACTTTCCAAACCATCTAATCGGCCAATAAACTGACTATAATTCTCAGGTATGAAAATTGTCAATGAATTACTAGATAAATTACCCAAAGAAATTGTTTTAACTGGCGAGGAAAACACCCGTCCATTTGAATGTGATGGGTTGAGTGTTTATCGTCAAAAGCCTTTAGCCGTTGTTCTGCCAGATAACATCGAGCAAATCAAACAAGTTTTAAAAATTTGTAAAAAACACAATACACCGGTGGTTACTCGCGGCGCAGGAACGGGGCTTGCTGGTGGTGCAATGCCTTTAGAAAATTCAGTGGTATTGGGTTTATCAAAACTCAATAAAGTTAAATCTATTGATGCAAATAATCAGCTGGCTGTCGTTGAACCGGGCGTTAGAAATATTGCCATTAGCGAAGCGGTGGCAAAATACGGCCTATATTATGCACCCGACCCGTCGAGTCAAATTGCTTGTAGTATTGGTGGCAATGTGGCTGAAAACTCAGGGGGCGTGCATTGTTTAAAGTACGGCCTAACGGTGCATAATGTTGAGGCAGTTAAGATTTTAACTATTAATGGCGAAGAGCTGGTTTTATCCAGAGATGACCAAGGTTTGGGCTTGTTGGCCATGATGAATGGTTCCGAAGGTTTACTCGGCGTCATTGTAGAGATTACGGTTAAACTTACTCAAACGCCAAAACTGGCTAGAGTGATAATGGCCGGTTTTGATAGTGTGCGCGATTGCGCCAATTCAGTTGCTGATATTATTAAAGCAGGCATTATTCCAGCAGGGCTTGAAATGATGGATGGTTTTGCCATTGAAGCAGCAGAAGGCTTTGCAAAAGTGGGCTATCCGCTGGATGCTCAGGCGCTGTTGCTGTGTGAACTGGATGGTTCAGAAGCAGAGGTTCAGGCAGAACTTGAGGTGGCTTTAAAAGTGTTATCAGTTGCATCTAGTATTAAAGTATCTAATAATGAACAAGAGCGCCTAGATTTGTGGAAAGGACGCAAGTCTGCTTTTCCTGCAGTCGGGCGATTATCTCCCGATTATTATTGTATGGATGGCACCATACCCAAAAGACATTTGGCTGACATGCTAGAAAAAATTAACGAGTTAAGTAAAAAATATCAACTCAGAGTGGCCAATGTTTTTCATGCAGGTGATGGCAACCTCCATCCTTTAATTTTGTATGATGCAAACATTGAGGGCGAGCTTGAAAGAACTGAGGAATTTGGCACCGAGATTTTAAAACTTAGTGTAGATATGGGCGGCAGTATTACTGGTGAACATGGTGTGGGTGTTGAAAAGCTTGATGCTATGTGTCACCAATTCAATAGTAAAGAATTGGAAATTTTTCATAAAATCAAGGCTGCATTTGACCCTGAAGGATTGCTAAATCCTGGCAAGGCGATTCCTGAATTACACAGATGTGCAGAATTGGGCGCAATGCATGTTCATCATGGTCAATTACCCCATCCCGAATTGGAGCGGTTTTAATGTCAACGAACCTCTTAAAAATACAAGAAAAAATCAAACTATCTGAGAGTCTTCATATTACTGGTCGCTGGTTAAATCATACGGGTATTGAAGAATACTTTCCAGAAGAGTTGGTGATTACAGTTAGAGCTAGCACGCCCATTGCTGAAATTTGCACGGTACTTGCCGAAAACGACCAAGTTCTGCCATTTTATATTGACGATAAAACTCAAAGTATTGGTGCCGTTTACGCTATTGGCGCCCAAGATTTATCTGATAGTGTGCTTGGTGTGCAGATCATTGACGGCACGGGCGAATTGTTAAATTTCGGCGGGCAAGTGATGAAAAATGTGGCAGGTTATGATGTTGCTAGAATGCTTGTTGGTTCAAGAGGGCAGTTGGCTGTAGTGACACAAATTAGCTTTAAGGTGATGCCGAGGCAATATGTAGGTGAGCTTAAATTTCGAGCTAAAACTGTTGAGCGTTCAGCGCTACGAGAAGAAGTTGAAAAACGCTTAAAGACAGTGTTCGATCCAAGAGGGATTTTTAGCTAATGCAAACACACCAAATTGCTAATTTTAAAGCCAATGAAATTATTCGAAAATGCGTGCATTGTGGATTTTGTTTAGCCACTTGTCCAACGTACCAGTTGCTTGGGTCGGAGCTTGACTCGCCTCGTGGGCGAATTTACTTGATTAAATCTTCGCTTGAAAAAAATAACTTTTCTAGCGAAAGTATTAAACACCTAGATCGCTGTCTAACTTGCAGATCTTGTGAAACCACTTGTCCTTCAGGGGTTGAGTATGGCAAGTTGATTGATGTTGGGCGAGAGTTTATGGAGCAGAAGCGCCCGCTTTGGCAAAAGGCTATGCGTTATTCAATACGTAAGCTTTTGACTACACCTCAGTTGTTTAATCCAATTGGGCGAATCGCTAGACATTCAAAAAAACAAGGCAATGTTTTAAAGCCTAACGCTAATAGCAAAAAAGTATTGTTACTAGGTGGGTGTGTACAGCCAGTGCTTGCGCCTAATATCAACCATAGTATCAAAAATATTTTAGCAAAATTAGGATTTGAAGCTATTGAAACTCCACAAAAACAATGTTGTGGTGCGGTAGATCAGCATCTTAGTGCCGAGTCAGATGCACTAAAAAAAGTTAAGGCTAATATTGACGCCTGGCTTGGACTTAATGCTGACGTAATCATCTCAAGTGCTAGTGGCTGTGGATTGATGGTGAAAGATTATGCTTCTATGTTTCAAGAGGGTGATATCTATTATGAAAAAGCAAAGCTTATTTCTGGAAAAACCCAAGATATTGCTGAATTTTTAGTAGATAAAGACTTAAGTCAGTTAAATTTGGCGCAAGCTAACATTTCATATCATGAGCCGTGCACACTCCAGCACGGGCAAAAATTAGCAGGACTGGTTAATTCAATTCTAAATACTCTGGGTTATACGCCTGCACCTGTAAAGGATGCTCATTTGTGCTGTGGATCAGCAGGTACGTATTCCATTTTTCAGCCAGACCTTGCAAAACAGCTTAAGATGAATAAGCTTAATAATCTCAACGCCTCCAATCCAGAAATGATTGTCACGGCAAATATTGGCTGTTTAATGCATTTGCAAAAAGACAGTAAAATTCCTGTTAAACATTGGGTGGAATTATTGGATAATCAGACCAATTAATTAGCCGAAGAGTGTCATGGGTAGAAGAAGAAAGCCAAAAGCCAAAACCTACGAATTAAACATTGAATCCTTGTCGCATGAAGGGCGCGGAATTGCACATCTTGATGAAAAAGTAATTTTTGTTTCAGGTGCTTTACCAGGGGAAACTGTACTGGCTGATCGAACATTTTCTCGAGCTAAATTTGAAGAGGCAGATGTTAAAGAGGTGTTAAAGCCTGCTGAAAATAGAATTGCGCCAAAATGCGAGGTGTTCGGTGTTTGTGGCGGGTGTTCGTTTCAGCATCTTTCTAGTGAGGATCAAATAAGTGCAAAAGGGGAATGGCTAAAAGATGCTTTTAAAGGTCAAGCAAAAATAGAGCCTAAGCACTGGCTTGAGCCACTTCAGGTTCAAAGCTGGGGTTATCGTCGAAAGGCACGACTTGGCGTACGTTATGTAGCCAAAAAAGAAAAAGTTTTGGTTGGATTTAGAGAGAAGAAATCTGGCTTTATTACCAATATGAGTCGTTGTGAGGTTCTGCATCCGTCTTTGGGTGATAATCTTGAAGTGCTGGCAAAGTATATTGAGCAACTTTCAGTTAAATCACAAGTGCCACAATTGGAAGTAGCTGTGGCTGAAAATGATACGGTATTAATTTTGCGCCATTTAGAGCCACTTACTGAGCAGGATGAGCAGATATTGTTAGCGTGTGCCAATGAGTTGAAAATCAATTTCTATACCCAAAGTGGCGGTGCTGACACGGTTAAGCCACTAGATCAGCCAGCACTACTGACTTATTCACATCCTGATCATGACATTGTGATGGAATTTTTACCCACTGATTTTACTCAGGTTAATTTTAAACTTAACCAAAAAATGATCAATCTGGCTTTGGAGATGTTAGATCTTAATGAGAAAGATGAAGTGATTGATTTGTTTTGTGGCTTGGGTAATTTCACCTTGCCGATTGCCAAATATGCTAGGCATGTGGTAGGTGTAGAAGGGGATTTAGGTTTGATTGAGCGAGCAAAATATAATGCTGAGCAAAATGCTATAAGCAATGCTGATTTTTATAAGGCTGACCTTTTTAAAGAGGTTGAGGGATTTGAGTGGTTTAGGGGTAAAAACTATAACAAAGCATTGATTGATCCAGCGCGCTCTGGTGCTATTGAAATTGTTGAATTGTTGCCAAAATTGGGGGTGGAGCGTCTGGTGTATGTATCTTGTAATCCGGCAACGCTCGCACGTGACACAGACAAACTGATTGAATTAGGTTATAAGCTTGATACTGCTGGGGTGATGGATATGTTCCCGCAAACAGCCCATGTTGAATCTATTGCGTTGTTCACCAAATAACAGGCGGTCATGATTACAATTAACATTGCTAATCAAACTCTAACTCACCAAGGTACAGTATATTCAATTAGTACTGCGGCTAATGGTGTAGGTGAGCAAGAAGGATCTTTTTGCACCCCTTTAGGAAATTTTGTCATTGCTGAAAAAATTGGCGATAACCTGGAGTCAGGATCAGTATTGATTTCTCGAGTACCTACGGGTGAAATTTATTCAAAACAATTATCAAATCAGCAGCCTGATCGAGATTGGATTTTGTCACGTATTTTGTGGCTTGATGGGGTTGACTCACATAATAGAAATACCAAGCAACGCTACATTTATATCCACGGCTCACCCGATGAACTTAGCCTCGGAGTGCCCGAGTCAAAAGGCTGTATCCGTATGAAAAATAGTGATATCATTCAACTATTCAATCAGGTTGAAACAGGTGGGAGAGTAGTAATCGAATGATTAAAAATTATTTACCAAAAAAAGCGCTTAAGCTTATCTCAGAGGGTGCAATTTTAGTGGATGTGCGCTGTGAGGCTGAAAATAAATTTGTAGGGCGCGTGCCAGGGTCAATTCTTATTCCGTGGCTAGATGAGCCAGAGTGGGAGGTTGATGAAGATGAATTTATCAAAACATTTTCACGATTTGATATTGACAAAGATGCCGAGATTATTTTAATTTGTCGAAGTGGTTATCGTTCTGATGATGCGGGTAAGTGTTTAGTTAAGAATGGATTTACCAATATTGCTCACGTGGTGAGTGGTTTTGAGGGGGATCTTGACGAAGAGGATCAGCGTGGCAATGTCAATGGTTGGCGTCACGATGGTATGCCCTGGATTCAGTGTTAGAAAGTATTCGGCTATTTATCCACCCTCGGGTGCTCACTATGCTATTTTTGGGTTTTTCGGCGGGTGTACCTATATTGCTTATTTTTTCAACACTCGGTCTTTGGTTAAATGAAGCCGGCGTTGCCAAATCCAGTATTACTTTTTTTTCTTGGGCGGCACTTGGCTATTCATTTAAATTTGTTTGGGCGCCTTTAGTAGATCGCCTACCTCTGCCAATTTTAACCAAGCTATTAGGTAGGCGTCGCGCCTGGATGCTTATTTCGCAATTGGCCATTATGGGTGCTATTTTACTAATGTCATCAGTTGATCCGAAAGCCGGCGTTGATAGTTTAACGTTGATGGCGTATGGCGCCGTTCTACTTGGATTTTCATCGGCCACTCAAGATATTGTCATTGATGCTTATCGAATTGAATCGGCTGATAAAGATATGCAATCTATGCTGAGTGCCACCTATATTGCTGGCTATAGAATTGGCATGTTGGTAGCGGGTGCAGGCGGATTGTTTTTGGCTAGTTATTTTGGATCAACCAAGGCGCTTTATAGTGTGAGCGCCTGGTCAAATACTTATGTAATTATGTCACTGGTGATGATGGTTGGTGTTATGACCACTTTGATCATTAAAGAGCCCCAATCAACTAGCACCAGAACAGACTATAGCACTTTAGATTACACTAGATTTTTTGCATTATTTTTAGCCATTGTTGCTGCCTTTATTACCGCCTTTGTTTATAGTGCAGATTTAGTTAAAACACTTAAACCAGTACTGACTGAAACTTTTTCAAATAAACACCTATCCGGGTTTGTTGTCGGATCTGTGAGAATGGCACTGGCCATTGTGAGTGCTTATATTGCCACTCGAGTATTGATTGTTCTGAATGTTGTTAATCGCCCTATGGTGGATGACACTTATGTTGCGCCGGTTAAAGATTTCTTTAATCGCTACGGTCTAAACGTGGCAATCTTATTGTTGGCAGTTATTGGCCTATATCGAGTGAGCGATATTGTACTTGGCGTAGTGGCCAATATTTTTTATCAAGATATGGGTTTTACAAAAGTTGAAATTGCCACTGTATCTAAAACATTTGGCTTATTTATGACCATTGCCGGTGGCTTTTTAGGCGGTGTGATGGCAATTCGATTTGGTGTATTTAAAGTATTATTTTTAGGCGCTGTACTGTCCGCATTAACCAATTTATTGTTTATCATTTTGGCAAATGTCGGTCATGATATTACTTGGTTATATGTAACGATTACCATGGATAATTTGTCTGCAGGATTAGCTGGTGCAGCCTTTATTGCTTTTTTATCCAGTTTGACTAATATTAAATTTACCGCGGTTCAGTACGCAGTATTTTCATCACTAATGACACTACTGCCTAAGATTTTTGGTGGATATTCAGGGGGTATTGTTGAAGCATTTGGCTATAGCCAATTTTTCATCATAACCACATTAATCGGACTTCCTATTTTGTATTTAGTGTACAAAATAAAACCTTATATTAATTAAATAAACTATGAAACTAGGGCCAATTATGATGGATGTGTCAGGACTGACACTAACCAAAGTAGAAGAAGTGCAATTAGCAAAACCAAGTATTGGTGGTGTTATTTTGTTCAGCCGCAACTTTGACTCCATTGAACAACTTAAACAACTTATCAGTGCCATTCGATCAGTAAAACCTAATCTTTTGATTTCTGTTGATCATGAAGGTGGACGAGTTCAGCGTTTTAAAAATGGATTTACGCATCTGCCAGCTATGTCAAGACTAGGTGAATTGTATGATAAAAAACCTAAAAAAGCATTAAAGTATGCCTGCTCTTGTGGATTTGTGTTGGCTTATGAATTACTAGAGGTTGATATTGATTTTTCTTTTGCCCCGGTGCTTGATCTGGATTACGGCAACTCCTCTGTAATCGGTGATCGAGCTTTTCATTCCAATCCAGATGCAGTGGTTAAGTTGGCACAGGCACTCATTACAGGCATGCATAGAGCCGGCATGAAATGTGTGGGCAAGCATTTTCCTGGGCATGGGTATGTGTCACTCGATTCACATCTAGAGTTGCCAGTTGATGATCGACCCGCTAAGGAGGTCTATCAAGATATGGCTATTTTCAAGGATTTGGCAGACCAAGAGCTTGATGCAATCATGCCAGCGCATGTTATTTATTCAAAGGTAGATGATAAGCCTGCGGGCTTTTCCAGTACTTGGATTCAGAGTATTTTGAAAGATAGACTTGGATTTGAAGGAGTGGTGTTTAGTGATGATTTATCGATGCAGGGTGCCTTTTTTATTGACAATATTAAAGATCGAGTGCAAGTTTCTTTAGAAAGTGGCTGTGACATGGTGTTAATTTGTAATCATCCAGAAATGGTGTCTGAGGTGATTGATCAAGATTGGGGATCCAATGAAAAGCTACAATCAATGCAAGGCAATAGAAAGTATAAATCCGATAAAATAACCTATCTACAACATTTAGAAACCATTAAGAGCTTATTATGAGTGATGAAAAAACAAACGATATTGAAGTGAGAATGCTAAATGCCATGAGAAAAACCTTAATCTCAGTGGCAAAAGACACCATGACTAAGCCAGGCCTGCGTCACCCATTGACAGAAAATACACAAAAAATGATTACCGATTGTTTGAATCTAGTCATCTCTCGTCAAACTGAGATTGAAAAACAAACGGGCACGCACACCAAAATGAAGCCGGTCTATACTGACGAGCAAACTGTGCAGAGTTTTTCAGTTGATGATCTTAAGAAAACCCTGAATTAAACAGATTCCAAATTAGCATAGCTGGCAATTAACCTGCAAGGCAATGCCTTGCACCTAAAAAAGTTTAAGAAGTCTAAAAAACTTCAAACAATAACTGTGTGTAAGTTGGCTAAAAATCTACAAAAAGGCTTTGCCTCAGCAGAAAAGAATTAAACAAACTCTAAATTAGCATAGCTGGCAATTAGCCATTTGGTACCCGCTGTTTTAAACTTTATTTGAATTCTGGCGCTGTCGCCCTCGCCCTCAAAATTAAGCACAGAGCCATAGCCAAATACGAGGCAATTCCTCGCGCCAACTACCTGTAAAGATTAATATTAATTTTGTATTATTGTTATCAGAATAAGTTCGAGAGGTTTTGCCTCTTTAAAAGGTTGTCAAACAAACTCTAAATTAGCATAGCTGGCAATTAGCCATTTGGTACCCGCTGTTTTAAACTTTATTTGAATTCTGGCGCTGTCGCCCTCGCCCTCAAAATTAAGCACAGAGCCATAGCCAAATTTTCCGTGCTTAACACCTGCACCAATAGATAGCTGACCATTAGCTTGAGGCTCAATATCTTGATTATAGATATCATCTTCTTTGTAATTAGTCTGTGTTGCGCCAAATTTTGCTTTAACTTTATTCACATATTCGCTAGGTATTTCATCTAAAAAACGCGATGGGTAGGCGTATAAAGACTGACCATGTAAGAAGCGCTTGATGGCAAAAGATAAGGTGAGTTTTTTCATGGCTCGAGTCATGCCCACATAGCATAAGCGCCTTTCTTCGTCCATTAAATGCGGCTCGTCTTTGGATTGTCTAGAGGGGAATAAATCCTCTTCTAGACCGCCTAGAAAGACATTAGGAAACTCTAAGCCTTTCGCAGAGTGAATGGTCATTAATTGTACATTATCAACCACAGGCGTATTGGCATCTCCACTAGAGTCAAGAGAGGCGAGAGAGATGAAACCGACCACTTCGTTCATTTCGCTATCTTCTTCGTGTTTGTATTGTTTAGCAGCAGCAATCAGCTCTTCAAGATTTTCTTTTTTACTGCCTGCTTTGTCAGTTTTGTCGTTGGCATAATGATTCATAAGTCCAGAGTTATTAAGCAAATAAGACACTTTTTCACTTAAATCCAGATGTTTACTATCGTCAGCCATTTGCTCGATAAGCTCAATAAATCCATTTAAAGCGTTAGCAGCTCGAGTGGGTAGAGTTGGCGCTACTTGCTGTGATGCTTGAAATAGATTGCTTTGCTGATCGCGAGCAAATTCACGCACTTTTTCTAACGTGGCATTGCCAATACCTCGTGTTGGAAAGTTTACAATCCGCTCAAAAGCAACATTGTCAGCTGTATTTTCAATCATGCGTAAGTAGCCAAGTGCATCTTTGATTTCGGCACGTTCAAAAAATCGCAAACCACCATAAATAATATAAGGAATATTGTATTTAATCAAAGCCTCTTCAAATACCCTGGACTGAGCATTAGATCGATACAAAATAGCACAATCACTGGCTTTAGAGCCGTCTTTAATCAGCTTTTTAATTTGTCGAATTACATAATCTGCTTCGTCTGTTTCTGTTCGTGCTTCATACACATCAATCAAATCTCCATTGCCAGAATCGGTCCATAAAGACTTTCCCATGCGATTTGAGTTGTTGGAAATTAACGCATTTGAGGCGGATAATATATGCCCAGTAGAACGATAATTTTGCTCCAAACGGATGGTTTGAATCGGTGCAAAATCAGTCTCTAGCTTGGTAATATTTTCAATTTTTGCACCACGCCAGCCGTAAATAGACTGGTCATCATCTCCCACACAAAATACCTGGTTGTTACCAGTGAATAATTGCTGAATCCACTTATACTGTACAGTGTTAGTATCTTGAAATTCATCCACTAAAATATGTGAAAAACGCGTTTGATAGTGCTCAAGGAGCTCAGTGTTGTTCTTAAGTAGCTCGTAGCTTCGAACCAGTAACTCGGCAAAGTCAATAAGATCGTTAGCACGACAATGCGCTTCATATAAAACAAATACTTCTAGGCTTTTTTTGATAAAGAAGTTATAGCCAGGGTCAACATCTTGGGCGCGTATGCCCTCGTCTTTTTGTTGATTGATAAACCATTGCACCTTTCTAACGGGAAATTTGGACTCATCAATATTATTTTCTTTCATTAGGCGTTTAACAATGCGAAATTGATCTTGTGCGTCTAAGATTTGAAACCCAGATGTCAATCCTGCTTTTTCATAATGCGTACGTAATAAGCGATGCGCAAGGCCGTGAAAAGTACCCACCCACATGCTTTGAATATTTCGTCTGAGTAGAGTGGAAAGTCTTTCTCGCATTTCTGCAGCAGCCTTATTAGTGAAAGTAACAGCTAAAATTGAGTCAGTATGAATATTTTTTTGAGTGACTAAATAGGCAATTCTATGAGTTAGCACTCGCGTCTTTCCACTGCCTGCACCTGCTAGTATTAATGCATTTTGAGCATTATCAAGTGCCACTGATTGGTGTTGCTTGTCATTTAAACCGTTGGTTATTTCTGATAAATTCATTGATTTTTCTTGCCTTATGAAATTTAATGGTTATAATATTATCTTTCTCTTATGTCAGTTGAAAAAACGCTCTGATATAAGCTACAAAATTATAAACATTATTTAAGGAGTATCAGCAATGACTTACTACGAAGGCGTTAAAAAAATGGAAGAAATGGGCGTAAACGACAACTACATTCAAGGTTGGGTCGCAGGTTTCTTAAACAACCCTGAAATCGAAGAGCAAAGAAAAACTGAAGAGTATGAAGCTGGTTACGAAGATGGTGGTGAGCATTCAGATGAAAATTTTTCTAACTTTTGTTAAGACTTAAGTAAACAAGAATTCAAAAAAAGCCCCTGACGGGGCTTTTTTTATGCCTATGAGTCAGTGGAATCAGCAAGCTAGAAAAGTGCTAAAAGGGGTAAAAATCAGTAATGAGTTTTTTAACACTCAGGCATTTGAAGAGAGTGACTTTCCTATTAAAATCCCTTTAGAGTATGCTGAACTGATTGATCAGACCAATCCTAATGATCCACTACTCAAGCAGGTGATGCCACAGCCAAAAACTGGGCAAATTGGCTTTATTCCAGCGCCTTTAAACGATGAAGATAATTCGCCAGTAGCAGGGCTCATACATAAGTACCGTAATCGAGTTTTACTAATTACCTCTCAAGTTTGCGTTATTCATTGTCAATATTGCTTTAGGCAAAATTTTAATTACACTGAGCACGATGCACTTAGCAATTGGTCTGAAATTGAGCAGTATATTCGCCAAGACTCAAATATTAATGAGGTAATTTTAAGCGGCGGAGATCCTTTAAGTTTGAGTGACGAAAAGCTTGAAAAATTAATCCAAAATATTGAAAATATTGAAAACGTCACAGCCTTACGTATTCATACACGCTCATTGGTGGCTATTCCAAGCAGAATTACTGATAAATTGGTCAAAATACTTGCTAAAACTGCCTTAAAAGTGGTTTTAGTGACACATATTAACCATGCAAATGAAATGTCAGAAGCATTTATTAAAAATATCGCAAATTTTGAAAATGTGACCTTACTTAATCAATCGGTACTGCTAAAGGGTGTAAATGACAATTTAAACAGCCTTAAAACTTTAAGTTTAAAATTATTTGAGGCTGGTATTTTGCCTTACTACTTACACATGCTTGATCAGGTTTCAGGGGCTGAGAATTATTTTGTTAAGGAGCAAGTGGCGCTTATATTACACCAACAGCTACAAGCTGAATTGAGCGGATATCTGGTGCCAAGATTGGTGAGAGATGAGGCCGCATCTTCGAAAAGCTGGCTACTTTAAAATGGCTTGTTGTAAAGATTCAATATCCATTTCACCCATTTTAAAATCGACCAACTTACCTTCTGGATTGTAAATATAAGTGGTTGGCATGCCAATGACTTCGCCGAATCCAGCAAACTGAGGGCCGTTGTGCGCGTCAAATAATACAATCGGATAATTTACCATGAAAGTATCGGTGAATTCCGCAATAGATTTTGGGTCGGCTTGTTCGTAGTCAAGCCCGATAATCAGAACCTGGTCTTTGTTATTTTCATAAAATTCCACAAAAGCAGGAATTTCTTTTAAGCAGGGTGGGCACCAAGTTGCCCAGAAGTTAATCACTAAATATTTTCCCTGAGTTGATGCGTTGGTGTGAGTATTTCCTTGAGTATCAATGAGAGAAAAGTTAGGCGTGGTAATTTGCTTGTCGTGTTGCCAAGCGCTTTTTGCAGAATTAACAATTTCATCTACAGTGATACCGTGAGCGTGATTAAAGCTAAGCAGTAGCGAGAGTATAATAAGAATTTTTTTCATAAGTTTTTAATAATGATTACAACAATTTATCACAATCCTAAGTGTTCAAAATGTAGGACAACTCTATCCATTTTAGAAGAAAAAGGTGTGGATTTTGAAATAATTAAATATCTAGAAACACCACCTAGTTTTAATGAGCTAAAAACTCTAATGACTGAGCTCAATCTTGATGCAAGATCCCTTATGCGCACATTTGAAGCGCCTTATAAGGACAACAATTTAGATGACGAATCACTCAGTGAAGAGATGCTAATTAAAGCCATGATTGAGCATCCAATTTTGATTGAACGCCCAATTGTGCGCACTGACAAAGGTGTTGCTATTGGCAGGCCGCCAGAAAATATTCTGGCAATTATTTAATTTTATTCGTCAACTAAAAGCGTAGATAGATATCCCTCACGCCCTTCGATATTAGAATAATAAACATCATCCAACCCGTCAAACACAGAGGTTTTAACGGTTTCAACGGCTAAAATTGATTTACTCCAAGCGCTTAAATTTGTAAATTCTGCGAGCGATAGGGCGTTATCTGTAAATTCATTAATCCATGCTAGGCGCATAAAAATTGGCGCCATTGCGGCGTCAATCATATTAAAGCTGTCACCATTAAAAAAGGTCTCAGTATTTTTCACCGTTTCAAGTTTTTTAAGTTTGCCAAATAAAGCACTCTTTGATGCGTTAAATTTTTCCTCATCACCAACAACCATACCAAACATGTCATCAAACATGCTCGATGAAAAGGCAATCCAAGAGCGATTATTGGCTTTTTGTACAACATTTTCTGGATGAATATTGGTCGCACTAATATCATTAATAAATTCCGTAATCACAGAAGATTCAAAAATTATTTGATCATCTGCTTTAAGTAGTGGCACTTGTCCAGTGGGAGAAATGGCTTTAAACCAATCAGGCGGATCCATCGGATTGATGTAGGTAATTTCAAAATCAATCTTTTGAGCATTTAGCAAGATAATAGCGCGTTGTGCGAATGGGCAAAGTTTAAAGCTGATGAGTTCTAGTTTCATGTTTTTATCCTATGGAGGAAGGCCTTGCCTTCCTTTTGATTATTCCCGATGATAGGGGTGGTTGGTTAATAAAGAATGAGCGCGATAGATTTGCTCAACTGCTAAAAGTCTAGCCATAGAGTGAGGTAATGTCAAATTTGACAACCCCCAAAGCTGATTAGCGCGTGATTTAACTTTATCACTCAAACCGTCAGCACCACCAATAATGAGTGCAATACTGTCGCCACTTTGCTGCCAATTGTCAAGGTTTTTCGCAATCTCTTTGGTGGTATTCTGTTTTCCATGTTCGTCAAAGGCGATCACTAGATGAAAATCTTTGACCGCTTTAAGGATCAATTCTCCTTCAAGCTCTTTTATTTGAGCAATATTTTTACCTTTACGCTTTTGCGCTTCTAGCGCAATTAGACTAAAGTTGAGTTGTGCAGGGAGTTGTTTTTGATAATGATTAATGCCGGTTTGTATCCAATCAGGCATTTTTTTGCCGATTACAACCAGATTAATCTTCATGGCTTTTAGTTGCTATCAGCACCAGACCAGAGTCTTTCTAGCTTGTAGAATTCGCGAGTTTTTTCAGTCATGACGTGCACCACAACCTCGGCCAAATCTACCAACACCCAGTGGCCAGTTTCTGTGCCTTCAATGCCGGAAACTTTCATGCCTAAGCGCTTAGCTTCAATTTTGATATTGTTGGCAATACCGCGAACATGCTGTACAGAGCGGCCTGTAGCAATTACAATGGCCTCAATATCAGCACTTTGGTCCAGCACTTTTAAAGTGACGACATCCTCACCTTTTAATTCATCAATGGTTTGGGTAACAACGCTAAGTTGCTGTTCTAGGTCTAGGCTCATAATGTTTGCAGATAGTTAATAATAGGCTTTGGCGTTAATCCGTCTAAGCTTTGTTGAGCGTGTATTTTACCCTCTTGTGAGCGGTTAAACAAAATACCGCGAATTTCACTTGAAGAAATATCAAGTAAGTCGGTTTTTGCGAAGTAAACCAAACCTGAGTCTTCTTTTGTGAGCTCTTTAGCTTCTTTAGCGAGGGTGAAGTGATCATAATTTTCCCTATTTTTTTCTCCAGGTCTGCCCAGTACAACCAAATGACAGTAATGATGAAATTTTTGCACATCTTTCCAGCTGGATAATTGGTTAAAGCTATCCATGCCAATGATTAAGCAGATAGTCTGATTTACAAACTCCAGGGAAATTTCCTTAAGCGAATCAATACTATAAGACTCACTAATCCTGTTAATTTCTCGCTGGTCGAGGCTTAGGCTGGGAAAATCCTCAAGCGCAATTTTAAGCATGTCAAGGCGTTGTTCTGTTGAGAAGGTTAGGCCGTCTTTGTGCACAGGCGCTCGACAGGGCATTAAGAATAATTCAGACAAACTCAACTCGTGTTTGAGCTGCTGGGCATTTTTCAAATGACCAAAATGAACGGGATCAAAAGACCCACCAAAAAAACCTATCATAGCATGGCTTGCACTTCTTTTAAGGTGAGCGCCTCAGTGGGGTAGGCAACCAGCCCTTGAGACATGCCGTTAACAAAACGCACAAAATCAGCTTCGTTGTCTAGTAATAAATAGGCGTTGCCAGATTTTTGCTCCCCCATGGTGGTGTCAATTTTGCAGCCGTAGTCATGACCACAATGCATCATGGTGCTATCATTAACTTGCTTAAGCTTTTGCATAGAATGATATAGCTCGCGTACATTGCCCCCTGGCAAGCT
>JABGQC010000014.1:21233-40847 GCA_018644675.1 Candidatus Thioglobus sp. | reverse complement strand
AAAAACGACTAATTTTTGACCATAAAATCCACTTTTGTAATAGGCAAGGCCTATTACAATCTTAAGAAAATCCTAGCTGACACGTTTTACAAAATTTTCCTAAATAATGAAAATGGCTGATTTTTATCCATAAAAAAACCCGCTAAGGACAAAATCTTTAGCGGGTTTTTGTTAGACTTGATTTAACTTACAAATCATAACCTCTTTCTTCATGAGAAATGATATCTAAGCCTTGCTGCTCTTCTTCAGCGCTTACCCTTATGCCCATCATCATGTCGATGACCTTAAGAATAATGTAGGTTGCAATTGCCGTGTAAACACCTGTTGCAATAACACCAATCGTCTGAACTTCAAGCTGAGACATAATTGTCATGCCTTCTGCTAGACCTTGACCCGAGAAAATACCAAGCTGGTCAGAAGCAAAAACTGCTGCCATTAATGTGCCGATAATACCACCCACACCATGCACAGGGAAAACATCTAAAGAATCATCAATTTTCCATTTTTGCTTAATAAGGATTACTGCATTAAAACAAACAATACCCGCAACAATACCGATTACCAAGCCACCGGCAGGGCCAACAAAGCCAGAAGCTGGGGTGATAGTTCCTAAACCTGCAACCATACCTGTTACAGCGCCTAGTGCTGTTGGTCTGCCAAATTTAATCCACTCATAAAACATCCAAGTAACAGCGCCAGCTGCCGCTGAAATGTGCGTGACCAGCATAGCCATTGCCGCATCGCCATTTGCTGCCAATGCTGAACCGCCATTAAAGCCAAACCAACCAACCCAAAGCATTGCTGCACCGGTAATAGTCATGGTCATGTTGTGTGGTGGCATTGGCTTTGTTGGAAAGCCATTACGTGGACCGATAACAATTGCTGCCACTAAGGCTGCAACACCGGCAGTAACATGCACAACCGTACCACCAGCAAAGTCAAGTAGCCCCATTTCGCCTAACCAGCCGCCGCCCCATACCCAATGGGTAATTGGTGCATAAACCACAATCAGCCAAATCGCACTAAACATTAGCACTGCTGAAAACTTCATGCGCTCAGCAAAACCACCAATAATAAGCGCTGGGGTAATAATCGCAAATGTCATTTGGAATAATGCAAATAAACTCTCAGGAATGTCGCCACTAAGTGAGTCTTCCATCACGCCAGCAAGCATAAATTTAGACAAACTGCCAAAATATGCATTGCCATCAGCAAAGGCAATTGAGTAGCCGACAACTAACCAAAGAATTGAAACAATTCCGGCAATGGCAAAACACTGCATAAGCACTGATAGGATGTTCTTGCTGCGAACTAAACCGCCATAAAATAAAGCCAAACCAGGCAAAGTCATAAACAAAACCAACGCAGTTGACGTTAGAATCCATGATGTATTTGCGCCATCTAAACCTTCTGCGAACGCAACCATTGGCAATAAAGCCAATAAACTTAATAATTTTTTCATTTTTTACTCCTTAAAGTGCGTCTTGATCCGTTTCGCCAGTACGAATACGGATAACTTTATCTAAATTAGTGACAAAAATTTTGCCATCGCCAACTTTGCCAGAATTGGCAACATTGCTAATCGTTTGAATAACTTCATCCAGCTTAGCTGCAGAAATTGCGATTTCTAATTTAATTTTTGGTAAAAAATCAACTTGATATTCCGCACCACGATATAACTCGGTGTGGCCTTTTTGACGACCAAAGCCTTTTACTTCAGTCACAGTAATACCAGATACACCCACTTCTGAAAGTGCCTCTCTGACATCATCTAATTTGTGTGGACGTAGAATTGCCGTTACAAATTTCATACTTCTCTCCTTTGATAATTACAAATATTACTACTTGTAAATAGAAATAAGCCCCTCGTGGGCAACTTGTTAGCAACAATGCTTGTTTGGTACTCTACGCCGTTGTAGAATGTTAGTATTATAAATTTTTTTTAAAAAAAAGCAAATCAGCCCTATTTTTCAATCAGGTCTTGTCGTTTTTTTTGTGTGTTTTTAAGAGATTGATCTTCTCGCCAAGCATCAATATTGGCTTGATGGCCACTGAGTAAAACTTCTGGAACTTGCTGATCGTCAATAATTTCTGGGCGCGTATAGTGCGGATAATCCAACAGGCTATTAGCAAAAGAATCATTCAGCGACTGCGCATTTCCGAGCACGCCTGGTATTTGACGACTCACACTGTCAATTAGCACCATGGCAGCTAGCTCGCCGCCACTAATCACATAATCACCAATAGACACTTCCATGTCAACATCACGCTCAATCACACGCTCATCAACCCCTTCGTAGCGCCCACACAATAAAATAACCGAATCTAATTGTGAAATTTCATGCGCCAATTGGTGAGTTAATTGTTGACCTTGAGGTGACAAATAAACAACTTTAGCATGAGGATTTTTTTGCTTTATTTGACTAATGCAGCTGCGAATTGGCTTAACTTGCATCACCATGCCTGCGCCACCGCCATAGGATTTATCGTCCACATTTCGATACTTATTATCTGAAAAATCTCTAAGCTGCCAGGTGTGAATTTCAAGCAGAGAACTCTTAACTCCTCGGGCAATAACACCCTCATCTTTAATCGCTGAAAACATATCAGGGAACAAAGTGATGACGTCAAAACGCATCATATCAAGTTAGAATATTTTTAAGAATGTGATAATAAATATCACTCAAATCATCCAGATCTTGAACAGAAACACACTCATTCACCTGATGAATAGTAGCATTTAATGGCCCTAACTCTACCACTTGTGCATTTAGCATTGGCGCAATAAAACGTCCATCGGATGTGCCACCTGAAGTGGACAACTGCGTGTCAACACCAGTGACTTTTTTAATAGCGTCAGCACAGCCACTCACCAATTCACCTTTAGGAGTTAAAAATGGATAGCCTGAATGATTCCAGTCCAATCTATACTCAAGATTGTGCTTATCTAAAATATCGCTCACCCTTGCCTGCAAACCTTCATGAGTTGATTCAGTTGAGTAGCGAAAGTTAAAAACAATTTCAATTTCACCTGGAATAACATTTGTCACCCCAGTACCAGAGTGAATATTTGACAACTGAAAACTGGTTGCCGGGAAATATTCATTACCCTCATCCCATAGCTCATTGCATAGCTCATCAAGTGCTGGAACGGCTAGATGAATAGGATTGTTGGCCAAATGAGGATAGGCAATATGACCTTGTTTACCCACAACTGTTAACGTGCCATTTAGCGAGCCCCGACGCCCATTTTTAATAACATCACCCAACGTGTCTGTGGCAGATGGCTCACCTACCAAACAATAATCTACATTTTGACCAATAGCATTTAAATGCTCACAAACCTTAACCGTGCCATCAACAGCAGGGCCCTCTTCATCTGAGGTAATCAAATAACCAATCGTGCCCTTATGGTCTGGATAATCTTTAACAAATCGTTCACTAGCACTGAGCATTGCCGCTAAAGATCCTTTCATGTCAGCTGCACCACGACCATACAACATGCCTGCTTTCACCTTAGCGGAAAAGGGGTCTAAATCCCACTTGCTCGCATCCCCTACAGGCACAACATCGGTGTGCCCAGCAAAAACAAATACTGGCGAACCTTGGCCGTGCTCAGCCCAAAAATTATCCACTTCGCCAAATTTCAAGTCAGAAATCTTAAATTTAGACTGTTCTAAGAAATTTGTCATTAGTGCCTGACAGCCTTTGTCATTAGGCGTGACTGAGTCAATTTTCATTAAGGATTGGGCTAGCTCTATCGTTTTACTCATGGGATTAATTTAAATTTAAAGTTACACTCGGGTTATCTGCAATATTTACCACCTCGCTCACCACCTGTAAATCGTCCGGCTGTTTCATGGCACTACCTGTTGTACTTATACGCACGACAATAAGCGCTTGATCATGTTGTGATAATAGTTTTTCTGACATGACAGAATTCATGTCGCTCAATACCACCTGTCCTGTAAAGGCTTTAATTGGTAATTTCTGAATAGCAATTGGCATCGGCCTGCCTTGGGCAGCTTTAGCATAAATCATTAAAAAATCTTCAGGAGATCGAGCGCTTAATACAGCATCCGAAATCTTCACATTCACAGTGACTGTATTACTAATATTGCCACTTTCAACACGACTAAGCTCTTGCAATATACTCACTAGCGCTTGTCGATCAGAGCTTTGCTCGGGTAGAGCGCTTAACGCCTTACTCCAAAGCGCCTTAGCCAGTTCAAAATCCTGCACGCTAACAGCAAACATACCTGCCAAATACAGAGCATCTGGTGCGTTAGGATCAATCTCTAAAGCTTGCTTAATCAACTCCACAGGTCGCCCTGTAAATTGATCATCGTTAGCACTGATCATAGTAGATGCGTACTCTACTAATAGCCTAGGATCTTTCGGGTCTATCTGGTATGCCTGCTCATAAGCCTTGATAGATTCTTGAATCTTATTAAGCTCAAAATAGCTTAAGCCCAGCATCTTCCAGGACTCAACATCTTTTGGATTTTCTTGTAAATGCTGCTTAAGCTTAGCTGCACTCTCTTCCAGGCTGAGTGGTGTTGAGTTAATCGTAGCCACCTTACTAGTGGGCGTGTAATTGCTCAAATTTTGATAAACACCAATCGTAAAAATAGGCAGCAGTATTGCAACTATTCCAATCCAAATATTAGCATTAGACTTACTTAATTTTTTAGCGCTAGCTTGATTAAGCTCCAACGCCAATGTGCTTGATATTTCCTCTAGTGCTTGATCAAACTGCTCTTGATCAATTAACTCTTGCTCAAGATCTGTTTGCAGTTCTAATTTTCTTTGCTTTCCAAGCTCAATGTTTGATTGCTGAAGATCTACTCCGCTATCTGCCAATGGTTTTTTTAAAAACCAAAAAATCCATGCCAATGAAACTACCAGCATTACACCCATCCAAATCATCATACTCATGAGCCCACCTTCGAGCGACGTACAGATAAACGATATCTTCTGTCAAATGCGGCCAGTAAAGCGCCCAATGAAATAAACAAGCCTCCTAACCAAATCCATCTAATCAGTGGCTTGTAATAAATCCTTAAACTCCAGGCACCACCTCCTAAAGACTCACCTAAGGCAACATAAAGATCTCTCGCTAAACTTGGATCAATAGCTGCCTCTGTCATTGGCATGCCTGTGACATATTGACGTTTTTCTGGATTCAAGCTGGCAATCAGATCTCCATCATAATAAGCCTCAACCCTACCCTTATGTCCTTGGTAATTCTCATGGGAGAAGCTATCCACCCCTTTAAAAACAAACTGATAGCCTTTAACGGTTATTGGCTGATTAACATCCATTTTTATGTCTTTTTCTATACCAAGCTGGGTTGTTACTGTTGCGCCAAGTAGGAAAATTGCAATACCCACATGCGCCAAAATCATGCCAATAAATGCCAAACCTAGCTGGCCATTTTGTCGCACTCGGTTGAATAACAACGCCAATGAATGCAGCATAATCCAAATGAATAAAAATACTGCTAATGCAACATAAGTATTTTCAACAATAAACAAGCTGGCAATAAACAATACGCCCACGCCTAACCAAACCGGGCTTAAAAGTTTTGCACTACGAACAAGCGTATCCTTCTTCCAGCGTAAGAATGGTGCAATCACCATGACCAAAATAGCCGGAATCATAATCGGCACAAATACAGCATCAAAATACGGCGCACCGACTGAAATTTTGCCCAGTCCTAGAGAGTCGAGTAGTAATGGATACAAAGTACCCAAGAAAACACTTAACATCGCCGCTACTAATAAAATATTATTAATCAATAATCCACTTTCTTTTGATAGCCAAGAAAATGAATTACTACTACGCATTAGTGAGGCACGCCAAGCATATAAAGCCAACGAGCTACCAATAACAAGTATCAAAAAGACCAAAATAAAAGCACCCCTGGCAGGGTCAGCAGCAAAAGAATGAACTGAGGTTAGAATGCCAGATCTTACTAAAAAAGTACCTAATAAACTTAGAGAAAATCCAGCAATTGCCAGCAGTACTGTCCAATGCTTAAAGGCACCACGCTTTTCACTGACACTCAAAGAGTGCACCAATGCGGTGGCCACTAGCCATGGCATAAATGAGGCATTTTCTACCGGATCCCAGAACCACCAACCACCCCAGCCAAGCTCATAATATGCCCACCAAGAGCCAAGAGTAATACCAAAAGTTAAAAATGCCCAGGCAACTAATGTCCACGGACGAGACCACCTAAGCCAAGTAGAGTCAAGCTGTCCACGAATAAGTGATGACAATACAAAAGCAAAAGGTATGGCCATACCAACGTAACCCATATACAACATAGGTGGGTGAATAATCAGGCCAAAATCTTGCAAGAGTGGATTGAGCTCCCGACCTTGTACAGGAATAATGTCTAGTCGCTCAAAGGGATTTGAGGTTAGCAATAAGAACAATAAAAACCCAATGCTAATCAGTCCTAGAATAATCAAAATATGGTTTAACACTTCGCCAGGTAGGCGCTTTGAAAATACCGAAACCGCAACACTCCAGCCTGATAATATCAACGCCCATAATAATAGCGAACCCTCATGCGCACCCCAAACGGCCGACATCTTAAACATGTCTGGTAGCTCAGTATTGGAGTTGCTAGCAACATATTTAACCGAAAAATCATCCGCCACAAAAGCATTCATGAGTACAACAAAGGCAACAAAAATCCAAAAGAATTGTGCCCATAACATTGGGCGTGATAACTGCGCCAAGGCAAGGTTACTTCTAAGCAGGCCGATTGTTGGCAGTATAACTTGCAAACAAGCGAATGCTAATGATAAAACTAATGCAAAGTGTCCGAGCTCAACTAACATATTAAACTATTCATCAAATAAATCTATAATTTTATCTAATCCACCAACATTAATGGCAATATCTGCCTGCGACGCCACAATTGATTTGGCATGATAAGCAACAGACAAGCCGGCAATCTTCATCATTGCTAAATCATTAGCGCCATCACCCACGGCAATCACCTGGGAGCGCTCCAAAGAGTGCTTTTTACAGAGCTCATCAATAAAATCAGCCTTTGCTTGAGCATTGATTATATCGCCTTGAGTAACTCCTGTTAAACGACCCTCATTAACCGCCAAAACGTTTGCCCTAGAATAATCTAGACCAATGTCCTGAGCCAATTGATCGGCAAAGTAGGTAAACCCGCCAGACACTACTGCACTTTTTATTTTTCGATCATTTAAAAATTTAATCAAGACTTGGCCACCAGGATTTACCTGAAGCTTGTCTGTATAAACTCGCTCCAATACCGACACTTCTAAGCCCTTTAATAAGGCCACACGCTCAACGAGTGAGCGATCAAAATCTAATTCTCCTTGCATCGCACGCTCGGTAATATCAGCCACCTGAGGTTTTAAATTAGCAAAATCTGCAATTTCATCAATACACTCAATATTGATCAAAGTTGAATCCATATCGCTCACGAAAAGCGCAACTTGATTAGACAAAAAACCCTCTGGAACAAAATTGAAATCGAGTTTAAACACCTCTCTCAAAGCATTTAAATCAATTATTTTATTTGTGGTAAAGCGAAAGTGTGTTCGCTTTTGTTGAATATCAGCACCAATGTGCTGAGCAACGAGTTTGGCTATTGCCAGGTCTTGACTATGTAGAATGATCGTCTTCACATGTCACCTTGTTTTAAATATGGTGCGGAAGGAGAGACTCGAACTCTCACGTCTTACGACACTGGAACCTAAATCCAGCGTGTCTACCAATTCCACCACTCCCGCGAAGAATTTGAAATTATACCTAAATAATGTTAAAGTGGGGACTTTCAAACCTAGGAATAATCAAATGACAATTACAAATGCAGTATCTGCGATGGCCGGTGTTTTTATTATGGCTTCACTTCTTTTAAACAATGCAAATATGTTTACAGAAGCAAGCTGGCTATGGCTAACATTTTTTGTTGGTTTTAACTTATTTCAATCAGCTTTTACTGGGTTTTGCCCTGCCGCTAAAATCTTTAAAGCAGTTGGCTTTAAAGATAGCGATTGTTGCGTTAAAGACTAATAGATTTAGTCACCGGAGTCAAACCAGTTAAGCTTCTCTCGAAGCTTAACCACTTCACCAACAATAATTAATGTCGGTGCTTTGATTGGCTGTGTGGCAACAATATTTGGCAATTCACCCAAAGTTGTAGTCCACACCTTATGATCAGGCGTTGTGCCTTTTTCTACTAACGCAACTGGCATATTGGCACGCATACCGTGCTCAATCAGCTTGTCTGACAAATGTTGAGCGCCTTTAAGTGCCATGTAAAACACAATGGTTTGCTGCTCAACGGCTAGCTCGTTCCACGGCAGGTTCATGCTGCCGTCTTTCAAATGACCAGTAACAAATCGACAAGATTGAGAATAATCACGGTGTGTAAGCGGAATGCCTGAATAGGTTGAGCAACCAGATGCGGCAGTAATGCCCGGCACTACTTGAAATGGCACACCATTTTCAGCTAGCGTTTCAATTTCCTCACCACCACGACCAAAGATAAATGGATCGCCGCCCTTAAGGCGACAAACTCGCCTGCCTTTTTTGGCTAAATCTACCAATAACTGATTGATACCATCCTGTGGAACACTGTGGTTATCGCGTTCTTTACCAACATAAATCAGCTCAGCATCACGACGAACAAGCTCCATTACCCCTTCTGACACTAAACGATCATACAAAATAACATCTGCTTGCTGCATAAGGCGCAAGGCTTTAAAGGTAAGTAAATCTGGATCACCTGGACCGCCACCAACCAAATACACCTCACCCATTTCAGTATCTATTGAGTCATCAAGCTGCAGCTGCATATCGGCTTTAGCTTCATCCACTTTTCCAGAAAAAACTTTTTCCGCCACGATGCCTGAAAAAACACGTTCCCAGAAATAGCGCCTGTCTTCAATATTGATAAATTTTTCCTTAACTTGCTCTCTAAAATTACCCGCTAATTCCGCTAGCTTTCCATATGCATGTGGAATGGTGCTTTCGAGTTTTGCACGAATAAGGCGTGCCAAAACTGGCGCCTTTCCAGCTGAAGAGATAGCAATAACAATTGGTGATCTATCCACAATTGACGGCATAATAAATGAACATAAATCAGGTGAATCCACCACATTAACCGGAATATTGGCATTGTGCGCCAATTGTGACACCTGGGCATTAAGCTGAGCATCATCTGTTGCTGAAATAATCAGCGCTTGAGTAGTGATATCACTTGGCTCAAAGTTGCGCTTTACTAATGTAATTTTATTTTGATCCGCCAGAGCTTGGACACTCGAACAAGCCGAATGATCAATGCAAGTTACTTGTGCGTTAGCCTTTAGTAAAAGTGTCATTTTTCTAAAGGCGATATCACCACCACCAACAACCAAACAAGGTTTTTGCTTAATATCGATAAAAATAGGTAAGTAATTCATGTGTTATTACAACTATCTAAAATAAAAGCTTATATTATAATGTCTTAATCTTAATTAAAGACACAAAACACCTATTGTTATGGCTCACGAGCACTTCACTTGCCCTTTTTCACATTTAATTCTTAGTAGTCGCTGTGGCTGCCAATTTGCCGCTAAAGACTGTGTTGCAGAAAAAGAATTTGGCTCTTGCTCTAATCAACACGCCTCAGATTTGTGTCATTCGGTTTATTACCACTTGCGTGATAATAGTGATTTTGTCTTAAAATCTCATTGCATCAACAATCTTTCTGTTGGGCAGCAATCCAAAATAAAAATGGGTGGCTTGTTGGCTTTGCAGGAGCTAATGGGAGTTGATAATGGCGATAAGATTAACGATATTAATAATCTAGTTGGGAAAATTCATACAAACTATCCAGACCTTACTCACATCCCTTTTTCAAAGCTCATGCCCAGAATTGCCAAGTTTAAATTTAGGAAAAAACCCTAAATTTTTAGAATTTTTTTAACAAAAGGAATAGATATTGGACTTTTTTGCCTTAAAGATTCTTGGTCTAATTGGTCAATAGCAGACAATACAACGTTTAAATCTCTAGAAAAGACTTTAAATAGATATGCGTAAACTTTATCGTCAATATCAAGACTCTTATCTTGCATTTTGCGCTGAATTAAGACGATCTTTTCTTGATCGTCAAGCTGCTCCAAACGGTAAACAACCGCTAAAGATAATCGAGTCTTAAGGTCTTTTAATAATTCTAATTCACCGGGTGGCACAGGCGCTGAAATAATAAGCTTAGTTTTTGTTTGCTTGATTTGATTATAAAGATCAAATAATTCTTGCTGTTGAGCCACATTAAGTTGATCAATATTATCAATACACACCCAATCATAATCCGCTAGCGTATTTAAAAAATCCTCTGGCAATGTTTGACCAATATCCACATAAACTGCTTTTAAGTCTTGCTCTAGTGCTTTAAAAATACAGCCCTGTAACAGATGCGTCTTGCCACTGGATTTGTCACCCGAAACAAAAACAACAGATGATTGCTCTTGGGAGAATAGTGTCTCGATAAAATCTAATAATGTTTGATTTTTTTTAACTAAGAAATTACTAAGTAACATCTTTGAGTCTAGAGAAATAGGGAGTCCGAGTTGCTTCATGATATTGCGTTTATTTTTTCTCTTGAGAGATAACTCTTTCCATCCAGATCCAAATATAATCTGCACCGCTTAATACGGTTGAAGTGGCAACAATAATAAAAAATATAGTACTCCATTGCTGCTGGATTGGATACAACTGTATCACCACCAAAAATAACACTAAAGAAATTTGCAAAGCAGTATTAAATTTGGACAACTTTGAAGGAGAGAGTAACTCCTCTTTGGGCGTGCCAGCGCCAATGAAGCACCCTACCGTGCCGGATACAATCATGACATCACGCAAAAATACCAGTACCAACAACCATAATGGTAGCAATCCAATCACATTTAAAGTGATAAAACTACTCATCAATAGTAGCTTATCAGCAACGGGATCAAGGATAGATCCCAATCGAGTTTCAAACGAGTAGCGTTTTGCAATCCAGCCATCTAATGCATCGGTAATTCCAGCCACAAAAAATAATACCATCGCCAAAAAATATTGATGATTTAATAAAGTCAGCACAACTGGTACTGTTAAAATAATGCGTAAAATTGAAAGCGCATTTGGCACACTAGAAAAATTCATTTTTCGACTTGTTCAATTGAGATTCAAAAAAATTAATTATACGGAAAAAACCCTATGTCATCATTGACTTACCAAGACTCAGGTGTCGACATTACCAAAGGTAATGACTTAATCGAACAAATTAAACCTATTGCAAAATCTACTATGCGCGAAGGCGTGTTAGCAGGGCTTGGTGGTTTTGGCGCAATGTTTGAACTAGATCTTAAAAAATATAAGAATCCAGTTCTAATTTCCGGAACGGATGGGGTTGGCACCAAGCTTAAAGTGGCAGAAATGCTTAACAAGCACGATACTATTGGCATTGACTTAGTCGCCATGTGTGTTAATGACTTAATTGTACAGGGTGCAGAGCCATTATTTTTCTTAGACTATTACGCGACTGGCAAGCTAAATACCGATCTAGCTACCTCAGTTATCTACGGTATTGGCGAGGGCTGTAAAATCTCTGGCTGTGCGCTTATTGGTGGTGAAACAGCTGAAATGCCTGGCATGTACCAAGGTGAAGAATACGATCTTGCAGGTTTTTGTGTTGGTATTGCTGATAAAGATAAAGTTATTGATGGCTCAAAAGTAGCCAATGGCGACCATATCATCGCCTTAGCCTCATCAGGTCCTCATTCAAATGGCTATTCTCTCATTCGTAAAGTTCTAGAGCAATCTAAACCTACTGATGCACAACTACAAGCATTAATAGAGCCAACTAAAATTTACGTTAAATCCGTCTTATCATTGATTGAAAAATATTCTGTACACGCCATTTCTCATATTACCGGTGGCGGTCTTTTAGAAAATATTCCAAGAGTTTTGCCAGATGACTTGGCCGCAAAACTAGATAATAAATCTTGGCAGCTACCTGAAATATTCCAATTTTTACAAGATAACGGCAATATTGATATCATGGAAATGTATCGTGTCTTTAACTGCGGCGTTGGCATGGTGCTAGTCATTCCAGCTGACCAAAGTGCAGCGGCAATTCAGCATATGAACGAACAAGGGGAAAATGCTTGGCTAATTGGCGAAATTGTTGCCAATGAAGGCTCTCAGGTAATCATCTAAATGAAGGCTGTCGCTCTAATCTCTGGCAGCGGCTCAAACCTTCAGTCACTGATCGATCATGCTGAAAAAATTGATCTAGATATTCAGGCGGTTATTAGCAACAAAGAAGATGCTTACGGGATAAAGCGCGCTCAAAAGGTCAATATTCCTACTCACGTACTCATCCATACGCAATTTCCTTCAAGAGAAAAATTTGATCAGCAGCTAAGTCAAACTATTGATCAGCACAGTCCGGATATTATTATCTTAGCAGGCTTTATGCGTATTCTCACTGAAGAATTTACGCAAAAGTATGCAGGCAAGATGTTAAATATTCACCCATCCTTACTGCCAAAATTCCAAGGACTTAACACTCACCAAAGAGCGCTTGATGCCAAAGAGAGTGAGCACGGTGTTAGTGTTCATTTTGTCACTGCTAAGCTTGACGGCGGGCCTGTTATCGCTCAAGCTCGTGTTCCAATACTGGCTGATGATACTGTTGAGTCACTTGCTCAACGCGTACTAATCGAAGAGCACAAATTATTTCCTAAAGTTGTTCATTGGTTTACTCAAGGCAGGTTGAAGCTGATCGACAATCATGCTACTTTGGATGGTCAAATAATATGAGACTGTTTTTTTTATTTACATTACTCTCTCTAATTACTACTGCCACCTTAGCTTTCAAGCCCCATATTGCCAACTACCAACTCTCCATCAACGGGCTTAAAATAGCTGAGGAAGTAAGAACTCTTCATCAACTAGAAGATGGATATTTTTATACCGCAAATGCCAAAACCTCAGGGCTAGCAGCAATGATAAAGGACTATTCTATCTCTGCCAGTTCAACATTTAAACTGAATAATAAAGGCGTAGACAGCACCGCTTATCAAATCATGGAGCAGGAAGATAAAAAAATCACCAAGAGCTATGCTATTGATATTAATTCTCAATTCGGAAGTGTTACATCTTTACTAACCAAAACACAGCCAAAAATCAGTACTTGGAAAGCGAATGAAGGCAATATTACCGATCCACTAAGTGTTTTTTTAGCCATTTCTTTTGATCTGAAAAACAACCCAAATCAATCTTTGTTTAGCTATCAAATTGCCGATGGCAGCTCTATTGAAACTCAGGAGTTTAAAAAATCTGATAAGCACACTGTAAACATTCAGGGCAAGTCATATAGTGCCACTAAAGTAGAGCGCATTAACCACCAGGATAGCAACATTCAAGCGTATTTTTTATCAGAATATCAATACCTACCCATCTTAATTAAACAAACCAAAGGTGGTAGAAAATTTTTGTATGAGATAACCAATTTTAAAATATCAGATGTTAAAGGATTACAAGTAACTTTGTAAATATTGACCTGTATAAGAGCCCTTAACTTGACTTACTGATTCTGGCGTTCCTGTTGCCACAATACATCCACCCTTGTCTCCACCCTCAGGCCCCAGATCAACAATCCAGTCTGCAGTTTTAATAACATCTAGATTGTGCTCAATAATCACAATGGTATTTTCTCTTTCACGCAAACGATTAATCACGGACAATAGCTGCTTAATATCATGAAAATGCAGGCCTGTTGTTGGTTCATCTAGGATATACAGCGTTTGTCCTGTATCAAGTTTTGACAACTCTTTAGCCAATTTAATACGCTGAGCCTCACCACCTGACAAGGTGGTGGCATTTTGCCCCAAGGTAATGTACGATAAACCCACATCCATCAGTGTTTGCAATTTTTGCTTAATTTTTGGCATTGGTTCAAAAAAATCTACCGCCGTCTCAACGGTCATATCTAGCACTTGAGAAATATTCTTACCCTTGTAGGTAATCTCTAAAGTTTCACGGTTGTATCGATCACCATGACATACATCGCAAGGCACATAAATATCTGGCAAAAAGTGCATTTCTACTTTAATTAGCCCATCCCCCTTACAAGCTTCACAGCGACCACCTTTGACATTGAAGCTAAATCGACCGGCCTTGTAGCCACGGCTTCTAGCCTCCAATGTCTGCGAGAAAAGATCGCGCACCAAAGAAAATATGCCCGTATAAGTAGCAGGATTAGAGCGTGGAGTACGCCCAATTGGGCTTTGATCAATATTTACAATTTTGTCAAAATACTCAAGCCCCGTCACTGTGTCAAACTCAGCTGGCGTCGTTTGTGCACGATTCAAATCACGCGCTGCCAGCGCATACAAAGTGTCATTAATAAGTGTTGATTTTCCCGAGCCAGAGACGCCAGTAATACAAGTTAGCACGCCAACAGGAATGGATAAATCAACATTATTGAGATTATTACCTTTGGCACCTTTAATTTCAATCCACTGATCGGAAGTTTTACGAATGGCTGGCACTTCAATACTCTGTCTGCCACTAATATAATCACCAGTAAGTGATTTCGGATTGTTTGCCACCTCCTCCGGCGTGCCCGATGCAATAACCTCACCACCATGCATACCTGCACCGGGGCCAATATCAATCACATAATCCGCTTGTTTAATTGCATCTTCATCGTGCTCAACAACAATTACTGTATTACCAATATCGCGCAGGTATGTTAGTGTATTTAAAAGCTTTTGATTATCTCGTTGATGCAAACCAATAGAAGGCTCATCTAAAACGTACAAAACACCCATGAGTCCTGCGCCAATTTGACTAGCCAGACGAATTCTTTGCGCCTCACCGCCTGATAAAGAATTGGCTCTACGATCAAGACTCAAATACTCTAGCCCAACATTGATTAAAAACTCAAGGCGTTGAATGATCTCTTTTAACACCTTATCTGCGATTTGCGCTCTAGAGCCTTCAAGCTCAAGCGACTTTAAAAATTCATAAATATTAGCAATTGAAAGTTTGGTGATGTACGATAGATTACGCCCGCCAATAAACACATTTCTAGCAGACTCATTAAGTCGATCGCCTTCACACTCTATACAATCTTGACTCACCACATAACGAGACAACTCCTCTCGAACCGAGCGAATTTCACTTTCTTCATAGCGGCGCATCATGCGCGGGATAACACCTTCAAATGGCTTAGGTTTGTTTGACCAGCCTTTTCGGCCTTTAATTTTAGAGAAGTCAATTTCATCTTCACCGCTACCGTACAACACAATTTTCTTGTGCTCATCACTTAGATCTTCATAAGTTGTTTCAATGTCAAATCCATAATACTGACCTACCAGCATTAAAATTTGATAAAAATAAGCATTCGATCGGCCCCAGCCATAAATCGCACCATCCGCTAAACTCAGGCCCGGATTAGCCACCACTTTTTGCGCATCAAACATGTCTTTCACACCTAGACCGTCACACGTCGGACAAGCGCCTACTGGATTATTAAACGAGAAAAGTCTTGGCTCTAATTCTGTCAATGAATAACCACATTTAACACAGGAAAACTTAGCAGAAAATACCATTTCATCCCAAGTTGCCGCCTCATCCATTGGCAGCACTTTAACTAAGCCACCGCTCAGGTTAAGCGCCGTTTCTAAAGATTCAGACAAGCGTGATACAATATCCTTTCGAACTTTTAAACGGTCAATGACGATTTCAATGGTGTGATTAGTTTTGCCATTAAGCTCATCCATCTCATCCATATACATCACTTCACCATCAACACGAGCACGCAAAAATCCCTGGTGTGACAACTCTTCTAATAGTTTTTTATGGCTGCCTTTACGATTTTGCACAATTGGCGCTAATAGCATAATTTTTTCACTTTCCGGTAGGGTGATAATACTATCAACCATTTGGGAAATTGTTTGCGACTCAAGATCAATATCGTGCTCTGGACATTTAGGAATGCCTGCTCGAGCAAACAACAATCTCAAATAATCGTAAATCTCGGTAATCGTACCAACGGTTGATCTAGGATTGTGCGAAGTTGCTTTTTGCTCAATTGAGATAGCAGGAGACAAGCCTTCGATGTGATCCACATCAGGCTTTTCCATGAGTGATAAAAACTGTCTCGCATAAGCTGACAAAGATTCAACATAGCGTCTTTGGCCTTCTGCATAAATCGTATCAAAAGCTAATGACGACTTACCTGAACCTGACAAACCGGTAATCACCACCAGCTTATTTCTAGGGATATTAATATCAATATTCTTTAAGTTGTGAACGCGAGCGCCACGTATGCTAATCTGATCCATGAGATGCCTAAATTATGTCGGACAAAGGGTTCATTATAACGAGCAAGATAGGTAAAATCACTTCTATTCTAACTATGACTAATATTTAAATTCTAAGTATGAGTAAATACAAACGCATCCTATTAAAATTAAGCGGAGAAGCGCTAGCCAGCTTTGAAAACACCGTTGATCCAGCCACTCTTGATAAAGTTGTTGGCATTATTAAATCTGTTCAAAATCAAGGTGTAGAAGTAGGAATTGTTGTTGGTGGTGGCAATATCTTTCGCGGTGCAGCACTGGCAGAGGCTGGCATGAATCGAGTAACGGGCGACCACATGGGTATGCTTGCCACAGTCATGAATGCACTTGCTATTTCAGACTCTTGTCGAAAAAATAATGTTGATGTGTTAGTCATGTCTGGCTTTCCAATTGGTGGTGGCGTTTGTGAGCCAATGGATCACAACAAAGCCAAACAAGCTTTAAGTGAAGGCAAAGTGGTGATTTTCTCAGCAGGAACCGGCGCACCTTGTTTCACTACCGACACAGGCGCCACACTCAGAGCCATTGAAATTGGCGCCCAGGCTGTGTTTAAAGCCACCAAAGTAGATGGCGTATATACAGCTGACCCAATGAAAGATCCAAGTGCTACACGCTACGATACACTCAGTTTTGATGAAGCCATTAGCAAAAATTTAAAAATTATGGACACCTCAGCTTTTGCTATGTGTCGTGAGCATAATATCGAAATCTGCGTCTTTAGTATGCTTGAAGATGCCAATACATTGTCTAATATTCTCAAGGGTGAGGCCCTAGGAACCATCGTAAGGAACTAACCATGTTAACTGAAATCCAACAAGACGCCAAAGATCGCATGAGTAAGAGTGTTAACTCACTCGAAAATAATTTCACAAAAATTCGTGCTGGTCGTGCACATCCCTCTCTACTTGAGCAGGTCCAAGTGGAATACTATGGATCAATGGTGCCATTATCTCAAGTGGGCAACATTGTTGCTGAAGATTCGCGCACACTAAAGGTATCTATCTGGGAAAAGGATATGGCAGCTGCAGCAGAAAAAGCCATCATGACTTCAGATCTAGGCCTTAACCCCCAAGCCATGGGTCAAGTGATCCGCATCCCTCTACCTCCTCTTACTGAAGAGCGTAGACAGCAATTAGTAAAAGTAGTTAGAGATGAAGCTGAAAATGCCAAAATTGCCATTCGTAATATTCGTCGTGATGCCAACTCTGACTTTAAAGATTTATTAAAAGATAAAGAAATCTCAGAAGACGAGGCTAGAAAGGCAGAAGATAACGTGCAGAAAATTACTGATGCTAGTGTTAAAGAGGTGGAAGCTAAGTTATCCGAGAAAGAAAACTCACTCTTAGAAATTTAAACTTTTCTTTAGCTATAAAAAAGGCCTGCAACTGCAGGCCTTTTTATTGATGTTTGCGAATAACGCTTACTGGCCTTTTACACAGGCAAAGTAATCTGCCCAACGCTCAGGTGAGAACAACGTGCCCATTGCATCAATTGGGCCCGTATTAAACAAAAATCCACCAGCTAGTGCATCTTCAAATCTTGAAATATTGTCATCAGACAAGCCTAGTGTAACCTGGCAAGCTTGGTGCGCCGCTTCAGTTACAGCAAAACCAGAAGGTGTTTGACCAATAACTTTAGACGTGTCGCTTAAAGTCATTGTGTCTGGTGCTTGCTCAGTGATTACTGTTTTTTCAGCAACAGGCTGCATTGAATCAAATGATTCAACAGGGCCCATATCACGGTCATCGCCACCAGCAATTAGTGCAGTTGTTAAAGTAACCGCTGCTGCAAAAGTTAATGTTTTATTCATCATATCTTTAATCTCCAAATAATTTAAAATTCCTCTTCTGTACTACATTTTATATGACCTTGGTTTTGTATGCTCAAAGATTTTAAAAAACATTGTAATATGACACGCTTATCAACTATTTGCTCTCAATTAGTTGAGTTATCAAATCAGGCATTCTCAGTTAATAATGGCAATATTCCCAAATGGGAAGAGGCGATTTCCAGCATTCAAAAGACTCAGCCAGGCAAGCTAAGCTTCGAACACCCTTATATTGCTATCGATACAAAGGTTAATATTGATGACCTTACTTTATCTTTAAAACAACTCATGCCATGGCGCAAGGGGCCTTATCAAATTGGAGATCTGCAGCTAGACAGTGAATGGCGTGGAGATATGAAATGGGACCGACTTAAAGGTCACCTTCAACCTTTAGCCGGAAAAACGGTATTAGATGTTGGCTCTGGCAATGGTTATTTCACCTATCTCATGGCCATGCAAGGCGCTGAAATCGCTGTTGGAATTGAGCCTTTTCTGCTTTTTAATTATCAATTTCAAGCTATTCATACTTTAATAAGCCAACCACCAAAAGCTTATGTATTACCCTTGAAACTGGAACAAATGCCCAAAGAATCTTCTTTTGATAGTGTTTTTTCAATGGGTGTTTTGTATCACCAAAAAGATCACATGCTTCATCTACAACAACTTAAAGATGTGCTGATAGAAGGTGGTGAACTTATTTTAGAAACGCTGATTATCGATCAAAAACATGGCGACCAAATCACCCCAGAAGATCGTTATGCACGCATGCGCAATGTCTGGTGCCTGCCTTCTACTGATACGCTACACATTTGGCTAGAACAGGCCGGCTTTAAAAATATTAAGTTAATTGATGTTACTAAAACCACACCAGAAGAGCAGCGAGCCACTCATTGGATTGGGGACAATACCCAGTCTATTAAAGATTTTCTCGATCCAAATGATGACAATTTAACCATCGAAGGCTTGCCTGCCCCTAAGCGTGCTGTCTTTATTTGCCAAAAATAGTATAATCACCTCCATGAAATTTCGCCTATTTTTCCTCACCCTACTATTAGCCACCAATCCATTTGCTAATCCAAATATTGTGGTGAGTATTAAGCCAATTCATTCAATAGTTAGCAACCTAACCCAAGGTGTTAGTACGCCAAAATTATTACTTAGCAGTAAGCAATCTGCACACCACGCACACCTTAAGCCCTCCCAACTATCTCACCTTGAGCAGGCGGATTTAGTAATTATTGTTCATCCAGATTTTGAACAGGGCTTATCAAAATCTATTCGCAATATTCCAGCAGAAAAAATACTCACCGTTGATCAAAGCATGACCAGCAAACATGACGAACATGACGAACATGACGAACATGACGAACATGACGAACATGACGA
>JABGQC010000014.1:0-21133 GCA_018644675.1 Candidatus Thioglobus sp. | reverse complement strand
AACATGACGAACATGACGAACATGACGAACATGACGAACATGACGAACATGACGATAAAAATCATCATAGCTGGCTGAGCATTCAACACATACAACAATTCGCTCAAAAGCTCGGCGATACACTCATACAAATTGATCCAAAAAACAAAGCGACCTATCAAAGCAATTTGCGCAAGTTTAGTCAAAAGCTAACTGCGCTTAAACTTAGCTTACAACAGCAACTATCCAATCATGCCAACCAATCATTAATCACTTACAACAATGCTTTTGAGCATTTTATAAAAAGCCAACAGCTCAAACAAATAGGTAGTGTCAGCCAGCGACATGGTGAAAATTTAAGTATTTTTAAAATTTTAAAAGCCAAAAAAATCATTCAAAAACAGCAAACTAGCTGCCTACTTTTCACCACAGAAATCCCACAAAAACGTATTAATACACTCACTGAAGGCTTAGTCATTAACACGGCAGAGATTGATATTATTGGATTTGATATTCAACCGGGTGCTGATCATTACTTTAAGCTCATGCAAAACATCACTCAAAAGGTCGAGCAATGTCTCAAGTAAGAACGGCTTTTAATAAGGCTTCAAATGATTATGAGGATCATGCTTTTTTACAAAAAGAAGTTGCCACTCGTCTAGATCGAAAGCTTAACATCATCTCTAGCAATTCAGCAGTTATCCTAGACTTAGGCGCGGGCACAGGACTACTCTCTCAACAGCTAGAAATACGCTTTCCAGATTCTAAAATAATCGCACTAGACTTTGCCCAGAACTCTTTAAAAAACAACAAACTGGCTAATAAAATCTGCGCCAATGCTAATCATTTGCCATTAGCGGATAATAGCGTTGATATCGTGATTTCCAGTTTAATGATGCAGTGGTGCCCTGATCTTAAGCAGCTATTTTCAGAGATCCACAGAGTGCTTAAAAATGACGGATTAATCTTATTCTCCACCTTTGGTCCAGATACCCTTAAAGAGCTGAAAAAGAGCTGGTCAGTGGTCGATAACGAAGTGCATGTTAATACATTCACCGACATGCATGATATTGGTGATCAAATGCTTGGTGCTGGCTTTCAATCCCCAGTGATGGAAATGGAAACACTCACCCTAACCTATCAAACAGTGACCGACCTTTTGCGTGACCTTAAAGCCATTGGTGCGCAATCAGTGGGCAACCGCTCAAAGTCACTAATGGGTAAAAATAAATTTAAACTTATGGTTGAGATGTACGAATCTTTTAGAAAAGACGACAAACTACCGGCAACCTATGAAGTGGTTTACGGACATGCTTGGGTTCGACCTAAAGCCTCTTTTAAAGCTCAAAAAATTGAGCTAAATAATAGCTAAAAATGGGTAGCCTAGGTGAAAATCTCCAAATAAAGACGTTCGACTTTTTGGCGTGCCCACGGGGTTTTTCGTAAGAACTTTAAGCTAGAATTGATACTGGGATCACTCTTGAAACAGTTTATATCAATGTGCTTGGCCAGCTCTTTCCAGCCAAAATGTGCTACTAGCTCAGTAACAATTGTTTTGAGCGTAATTCCATGGAGTGGATCTTGGTTATGCATCTATTCTAATTTTATGGCTGTTAATGAGTTTTTAAGCGTTTTTTGCTGGCTCTGCTTTTTTAACCCGAATTTTGTTGCCATTAATAGGCTTGCCATTAAGCGCTTGAATGGCTACTTTTGCATCACCCACTTTGGCAATTTCAACAAATCCAAAACCTTTAGATTCGCTCGTTTTTTTGTCTAACACCAAGGTGCAAGATTGAACTTCGCCATGAGCTTCAAATAACTCTTTAAGCCCACTTTCTGTAAAGGTGCGAGGTAGGTTTCTGATCAATATTTTCATTTTTTGTCGTGTTTTTTTTAATTGAAATTAGACTTAGATTTTAGCATATATTTAAAATACTGATAAATGACCACCTGTCGGGCTAAAAATATTGGAAATAATAAAAATCAGCCAAATACTCACAAAGCAAAGCCTTGTTTTACTCTAAAAACCTCAGTTTATAGCTGCAGAGTAAGGCTAGAATACAGTTTTAAATGGTTTTTGATATAAAAAACAAACTAACCAGCTTTACTTATTATCCTAAATAAAAATTTGGCAAATTTTACGAATGAACGCTTTAGAACAGTGAAAGTGATAATTTCATCCAGAAATCTGGGAATAAACCAACCACTAATATAAGCACAGCATTGATTGATAAGATTAACTGCATATCCATTGGTGCAACAATACTAATCTCTTGATCAGACTCTTCGAAGTACATAGATTTGATAATTTGCAAATAATAATAAGCACTAATCACAGCAAACACCACTGCCACTACAGCAACAGTAACAAAACCGGCTGAAATAACTTGTTGCAAGATAAAGAATTTCGAATAAAAACCAATAAATGGCGGAACACCTGCCATTGACAGCATAGTCACTAACATCATTAATGCAAACCATGGAGAATGCTTGCTTAACCCTCTAAAGTCAGAAATTTGATCAGCTTCAAAGCCTTTTTTGTTAAGTAGAATAATCATGCCAAAAGCCGCTAAACTCATCAAGATATAAACTAATATGTAAAAGACGGCTGCGCCATATCCGCTGACAACACCGGTGACAAAACCGAGCATAATAAAACCAACATGGGAGATGGTTGAATAGGCCAGCATACGCTTGATGTTGGTTTGCATGAGCGCGACTACCGATCCTAGGGCAATGGACAACACTGCTAAAATCATAAATAGATCTGACCAATACGCGTGCATAGCACCCAGTCCATCTACCAAAATACGCACCAACATTGCCACAGCTGCAATTTTTGGCACGGTGGATAAAAACAGTGTCACTGAGGTTGGTGCACCTTGGTATACGTCTGGTACCCACATGTGAAACGGCACAGCGCCGAGCTTAAAGGCAATACCAATGACTAAAAACACAAGGCCAAAGTTTAGGATTAGTGTTTCTCTTGATGCTAGATTGGCACTTGATGCAAAACTAGCAATTTCATTAATATTCAAACTGCCACTAATACCGTAAATCATACTCATACCGTAAAGCAATAAGCCTGATGCTATTGCACCTAAAACAAAGTATTTTAACGCCGCTTCCACCGCACCTGCGCGCTCGCGTGCGATGGCAATTAGTGTGTAAAGTGATAAAGACAAAATCTCTAACCCGAGGTATAAAGTCAATAAACTATAACCTGACACCATCACCATCATGCCTAACACCGACAGCATAACCAAAATAAAGTACTCACCCCTAAAGAGTGCGTGCTGAGTAAGGTAGTGGCGCGTATACACCATAGCTACCATGGCTGAGCCCACCATAAAGACTTTAAAGACCGAAGCCATATTGTCCAAAATAAATGAGCCACCAAAAATAATGGTTTGCGGCTCATTAATTAAATTAAAAGCCAGTGCACCAGCGATGAATAAGCTAGCCTGAGTCAAATAGTAAGTTGTCTGCTTGAATGACTTGGTTAAAAACAAATCCAATAACAGCACAACCACAATCGCACTCAATAGAAAAATTTCAGGTGTTGCCGACCATAGTGTCGTCGTATCGAAGGTATTGATATTATTCATAAGGCTAATACTTAAAGTTTAGAGGTTAGGGCTTGGTTAAGTAGATGTTCAATAGAAACATGCATAACCTCGATAATAGGCTGAGGATATAAACCCATGGCAATAACAGCCACAGCCAATACCGCTAAAATACCAAATTCTCTGGCATTAACATCGGCAAGGCTTTCTACATCTGGATTGGTAATTGCACCCCAAAATACTCGCTTAACCATCCACAAGGTGTAGGCTGCACCCACAATAAGTGTACTTGCCGCTAAGACAGCGTACCAAATGTTAGCTTGTACCGCACCCAGAATCACCATAAATTCACCAACAAAGCCTGAAGTGCCTGGCAGGCCAGCATTGGCCATAGCAAACAGCACAGCAAAGCCGGTGAATTTTGGCATGGAATTAATCACGCCACCGTAGGTAGAAATCTCTCTCGAATGTAGACGGTCATACAATACACCCACTACCAAGAACATCGCTGCTGAGATAAAACCGTGTGAGATCATTTGCACCATCGCACCTTCTAGACCTAGGAGTGCACCTTCTGCCGCCCCTGGCTTGTAGGCCAAGAATAATGCAAACACACCGAGTGTCACAAAGCCCATGTGTGAGATTGAAGAATAGGCAATAAGTTTTTTCATATCACGCTGAACCAAAGCCACAAAACCAATGTATACAATAGCAATCAGGGAAAGTATGATCACAATTTCTGAAAATTCTAAAGAAGCGTCAGGTGTGATTGGTAGCGAAAAACGAAAGAAACCATAGCCACCCATTTTAAGCATGATGGCGGCTAGAATAACAGAACCGCCTGTTGGCGCTTGAACGTGTGCATCAGGTAGCCAAGTGTGCACCGGAAACATCGGCACTTTAACAGCAAAGGCCATAAAGAATGCCCAGAAAATCCATGCTTGCTCAGTCGTTGTTAGGCTTAAATTATGCATATCTAAGATGGCAAATGAACCACCTTTGTTGTACATATAGATGAGTGATACCAGCATGAATACCGAGCCCAAAAATGTATACAAGAAAAATTTGATTGCCGCATAAACGCGATTATCACCACCCCACACGCCAATAATGAGTAGCATTGGAATTAGCGATGCCTCCCAAAATGCATAAAATAAAATCGCATCAAGTGCTGAGAATACGCCAATAATCAAGCCTTCCATCATTAAGAATGCGGCCATGTAATGTGCCGGGCGAGTTTGGATTACTTCCCAGCCAGCAACAAGCACCAAAATTGTTGAGAAAGTTGTCAGGATAATGAGTGGCATAGCAATACCGTCAACACCTAAATGATAGTAAATATCAAACTGAGAGATCCAAGAAGCTCTCTGCTCAAACTGCATCAAATGAGTTGTGGAGTCAAATTCAGTGTACAAACTCAGTGATAGAATAAACACCAAAATTGAAATAGTCACAGAAACCCAACGCGCTGTATTGGCACGCTGATTGCCCAGAAAAATAACCAAGGCACCACCAAAAATTGGCAGCCAAATTAATAAACTAAGTAATGAATTATCCATCGTTAAAGCTCAAGTAGTGGGTGATCACCTGCAAACAGTACCCAAGTTAAAATAATTAATAAACTGAAAATCATGAAAAATACGTAATGATAAACATAACCCGTTTGAATTGGGCGCACAACCGAGCCTATAAAGCCAACCAATCTTGCACTACCATTAACCACTAGTTTGTCAATTAAGCCAGAATCTGACACTTTCCACAGGAAGTTACCCAGATTTTTAACGCCTTGCACAAAGACGATATCATTGAAACGATCAAAACCATAAAGGGATTCTAGGACATAATTAATACGACGGCACTTATTTTGAATCTTGGTTGCCCACTCCTCTCGGTACAAGGTAAATACCCAGGCGCTTACAATACCACCCACCATCATCCAGAAAGGTAGTGTTTGTAATGCGTGCGGAATCATGCCAGCTGCTCCATGAAACTCAGCCTTAAGATTAGCCATTGATGTATGCTGAGAGGCGACCGTAATGGCATTATCTAGCCAGCCATTAAATAGCATTGGATCGATCGTAAGATAGCCAACAACAGCAGATGGAATCGCTAAAGCAACTAATGGCAACGTAATGCTAATAGGCGATTCCTTAACATGTGAAGCGGTGTGTTCATCCATTCTTGACTCACCGTGAAAGACCAAGAAAAACATTCTTAATGAATAGAAGGCAGTAATAAATACACCTGCAACTACTGCCACATAAACCCAGTCAGCAAATGGCAGTTGAGAGAAATGTACAGCCTCAATAATCATATCTTTTGAGTAAAATCCGGCAAAACCCGGAAAGCCAATCAGGGCTAATGTACCAATCAGAGCCGTCCAATAAGTGATTGGCATTTTCTTGCGCAAGCCACCCATTTTTCGAATATCTTGTTGATGATGCAGCGCTACAATCACCGAGCCTGCGCCCAAGAATAACAACGCCTTAAAGAATGCATGCGTCATCAGGTGGAAAATAGCCACAGAATAAGCGCTTACTCCTAATGCAACTGTCATATAGCCGAGTTGTGATAAGGTTGAATAAGCCACAACCTTCTTAATATCGTTTTGCACAATACCTAGTAGACCCATGAACAGAGCGGTAATTGCACCAACGACCATTACCACCATCAATGCGGTTTCACTCAGCTCAAACATAGGCGACATGCGTGATACCATAAAGATACCGGCCGTTACCATGGTGGCAGCGTGAATAAGTGCAGAAATTGGTGTTGGGCCTTCCATCGAACCTGGCAGCCAAACGTGTAATGGCACTTGGGCAGATTTACCCATTGCGCCAATAAATAACAAAATACAAATAACAGTGATAACTGAGGCGCCATCAAGCATAGTGACACCGGTAACATTACCTAGACTTGCAAACACCTCGACATAATCTAGTGATCCGAAATACATAAGTACCAAGGCAATGCCTAAAAGAAAACCAAAATCACCCACACGATTAACCAAGAAAGCCTTAAGGTTAGCCTCAACTGCGCTTTCTTTATGGTGCCAAAAACCAATCAGCAAATATGACACCAAACCTACCGCCTCCCAACCAAAAAATAGCTGCATGAAATTGTTGCTCATGACCAGCATAAACATCGAAAAGGTAAACAGTGAAATATAGCTAAAAAACTTGGTATAGCCCGCATCATCATGCATATAGCCAATAGTGTAAATATGCACCATGAGCGATACGAACGATACCACGACCAGCATAACAGCTGTTAAATTATCAATCAAAAAGCCGACACTGACATTCAGCTCGCCAATTTGCATCCAGGTATAAAGGTTTTGATTAAAAACCTCACCCGCTTCTAGCACATGGTGATTAAACACATACAATGACAAAACAGTGGAAATAAGCACACCTGCAATAGTCACCACATTGGTGGCCATTCTGCCTAATAATGAACCAAAAAATCCAGCAAAAATTGCACCTACCAAAGGCGCTAAAGCAATAATTAGATATATCTGCTCCATAACTACCCCTTTAAACTATTAGTAACATCAACATCGATAGAGCCACGTACTCTAAATAAGAGTGTCAAAATAGCCAGTCCAATCGCCACCTCTGCTGCTGCAACGGTCATGATGAAAAATACAAAAATTTGACCTGCTTCATTACCCAGAAAGTGAGAGAAGGCAATAAAGTTAGTATTAACGGCAGCCAAAATAAGCTCCACACACATCAATAAAGTAATGATGTTTGTACGGTTAATAAAAATCCCCACCAAGCCAATGCAAAAAATAACACTACTTAAAATTAAGTAATCACTTAAACTGATCATTACTTATTCTCCTTAGAAGGCGAGGCAATTGAAACAATACGCACTCTATCTTTTGCCTGAACATTGACCTGCTCAGAAATAGATTGTTTCTTACGATTAATCTCTTTTTTATGTACCAGGGTAATAGCGGCAATAATCGCAATAAGCAATAGAACCGCGGCTAATTCAAATGGGTATACGTATGTCGTATAAAGTTGTAGGGCCAGTTCGGTGATATTACTATAGTCTGCTGCATGTCTAATCGGCGAAGGCATAACCTCCAAGCCAAACTGGGCGTTGCCCAACACTAATGTCATTTCAGCAATAATAATCAATGCTACAATCAGTCCAAGTGGCAAATAGCCGGCAAATTTAGCACGCAGCGTTGACTTGTCAATATTAAGCATCTTAATCACAAATAAGAACAGCACCATCACTGCACCCACATAAACCAGAATTAGAGTGATGGCTAAAAATTCAGCCTCTAGCAAAATCCAAATACTGGCTGCTGAGAAAAATCCTAACACCAAAAATAAGGCGGCTTTAGCAGCATTACGTGCGAAGATCATGGCCAGCGATGACGCTACAAACCAAAATGATAAAAAATAAAAAATTATTTGTTCAGAACTCATTTATCCTACCCTTA
This sequence comes from Candidatus Thioglobus sp., assembly GCA_018644675.1. Classification (GTDB taxonomy): domain Bacteria; phylum Pseudomonadota; class Gammaproteobacteria; order PS1; family Pseudothioglobaceae; genus Thioglobus_A. The sequence goes on along the minus strand of JABGQC010000014.1, from coordinate 13,129 downwards.
TCGATACTTAGAATCTTCAGATTTTGCTTTACTGATAGACTTTTCATTGTCATCACCCACCTTTAACAACCGGTCTTTAGTCATAATACTGCCGTCTCTTGACTCAAATGTATAGTCAAAAATTTGCGTCTCAACAATTGCATCTACCGGACACGCCTCTTCACAAAATCCACAAAAAATACATTTAAATAAATCAATGTCATATTGGGTTGTGCGTCTACTACCATCATCACGCATCTCGGATTCAATGGTAATTGCATTGGCCGGACATACCGCTTCACAAAGCTTACAAGCAATGCAGCGCTCCTCACCATTTGGGTAGCGACGCAGTGCGTGCAAGCCTCTAAATCTTGGTGAAATCGGAGTTTTTTCTTCAGGATATTGTACGGTTATTTTGGTGTTTACAAACTCTTTGGCGGTAATTTTCATACCCGAGCGTAGTTCGCTTAAACTTAGGCTTTTTGCTAATTTTTTTAATTTATTAATCATCTTATCAACCTTTTACGAAAACCATGGTCCTATTTGTAGCTGCGTCATGAGCGCAACCACAAAAATCCAAACAATGGTGATTGGTAAAAACACCTTCCAGCTCAGACGCATAATTTGGTCATATCTAAAGCGCGGAAAAGTTGCCCTAACCCACAAATACAAAAACATGAAAAAACTGGTTTTTGCCAAAAGCCAAATAATGCCAGGTACCCAAGCAAATGCTGACTCTAAAACACCAAGCCCTTCGAAAGGAGAATGCCAGCCACCAAAAAACATCACAACCGCTAAAACCGCCATAAGAATCATATTGGCATATTCTGCTAAAAAGAATACAGCAAAAGTCATGCCTGAATATTCAACATGAGTACCACCTACAATCTCTGATTCTCCTTCTACTACGTCAAATGGTGCACGGTTCGTCTCCACCAAGGCTGAAATGAAAAAGATAATCATCATTGGAAATAAGGGAATAAAGTACCAATTGACCATGCCACCTTGCTGGTCTGCCACAATGGCATTAAGATTTACACTGCCTGCAATCATTACCACCGTCACCAAGGCAAAGCCAATCACAATTTCGTAAGAAACCAGTAATGAGGCACTTCGAAGTGCGCCTAGCAGCGGGTATTTTGAGTTTGATGCCCAGCCGGCTAAGATAATGCCGTATACACCAATCGAACCAATGGCCAATACATATAGCAAACTCACATCTAGATTGGCGACATGAATACCTTCATCAAAAGGAATAACTGCCCACACTGCAATCGCTGGCGCAATCGCTAAAATAGGCGCAAGCAAGAAAAGGTAAATATTTGCCTTACTTGGGAAAATAATCTCCTTGGTCATCAGCTTTAATGCATCAGCAATCGGCTGCAACCAACCCTTAGGGCCAACACGGTTTGGACCAATTCTCAGCTGCATGTAGCCAATCACTTTGCGCTCGGCATAAGTGAAGTAAGCTACCGTTAATAGCAATGGCATAATTAAAGCCATTGCCTTAATTAAAATAATAACAATGGTGGCGATATTGCCATCAAACCAAGGTAACAATTCATGCACCAAAATAACAAAAGATTGCCAAAGTTCCATCATGACATACTCCTTATATTGGTCGCTTGATTGCTATTAACAAAGACACACAAGTCAGCAACAGTTTCAGTGATGTCAACCGGAACACCTAGATACTCATCTCCATCACTTAAAGCTAACTCTTTAGCAGTATTAGCGTTCATCGAGGCACTGTTCACTTGCCCAAGTGTACTCATGCTTAATGATTTAGCATGTCTTAACAACGCATCTGAATGATAGCAATTGTGCATCCAAACAGTTTCAATAGCTGTTGACTGTTGACTAAGATCTATTGCTGTTTCCTGACTATGCTCATGTGCGGGTTGGTGCTCAAATTCTTCCAATATCTGAGTGGAGTTTTCATAATGAAAACCTGGTAATTCTAATAAATCAGCCAATACCTTTAAAACTTTCCAGGCTGGTTTGGCCTCATCTGGCGCTTTAACCATCGCTGTAAATGACTGTATATCATGATTAATATTAATCTGCGACCCTGAGGTCTCATACATCGCCGCCATTGGCAATAAAACATCAGAATACTGGGCGACTAAATCGTTATTAAAGCTATTTAATGACACAACAAAGACATCTTCTTTTGACAATGCCTCAATGGCAGAGTTGGCATGATGAAAATCATATTCAGGATAAACATCCAAAAGTAAAAAGGCGCGCATTTCAGCTTTAAACATCTCGTTAACATTCATGCCTACGCTGTTTGGCACAAAATTAACATGTTGCGCACCTAGCGCATTTGCACTGATGCTTAAATTTAAAGTATTTGCGCCAACTTGTTTTGCAATTTCAGCAATTAACTGAGCAATGCTAGCAGCTTGCTTGTTGTTAATAATATGCTCACCCAGTAGGATCACTGGGCGTTCAGCGTTAAGTAAATCTTTTGCCAATTCGACAGATGAGCTACTTGGGCTAATTGCAGATAAGTATTCCGGAAGTTCAATGGATTTTTTCTCTAAGACAATCTTTAAGACACCTGCCAATATTGTCGCAATTTCATTCGGTGCAACGCTTACATGATTTAGTGCATAGTTATAGTCAAACTCTTTAACATTCAACGCTGTAATATTTGCACCTGATAACTGCGCTTTACGCAGCCTATGGTTGATCATCGGCTGCTCTAGACGTAAATTTGCGCCAATAATGAGTGCGTGGTCAACTTGCTCAAGTGCTTGTAATTTAAGGTTAGATTCTAGATGAATCGCCTCGTCTAAATTATTAACATTCAGACGGTGGTCTAGATTTTCACACCCAATTTCTCGAAGCAGTTTTTGCATTAAATACAACTCTTCAGTGGTGGTTGTACTTGACGCCAAACCACCCAGTTTGTGCGCTTTGCGGTTGTTTAATACTGTGTTACTTAAACCTTTAATCGCAAAATCTAGAGCCACATTCCACTCAACCTCTTTCCACTGACCTTCAACTTTAATTTGTGGAGTTAGCAGTCTGTTTTCGTGTGTCAAACCTTCATAAGAAAAACGATCCCTATCTGAAATCCAAGTCTCATTAACCGCTTCGTTATCACCTGAAACAATTCGCTTAACCTGACCCTTATATGTTTGTGCATAAACATTTGAGCCAGTTAAATCATGGCGAGCAATACTCTCATTTGACACCATCTGCCAAGATCTTAGCTCGTATCTAAATGGCTTTGAAGTTAAGGCGCCCACTGGGCAAACGTCAATCATATTACCTGATAATTCAGAGGTAATACCTTCAGCTAAAAACGGCTCAATTTTTAGATCTTCACCTCGGCCTGTACCACCCATTTCCATCATACCGGCAATCTCACTGCCAAATCGAACACAACGCGTACAGTGAATACAACGAGTCATGTCAGTTTGAATCAGTGGGCCAATATCACTGGCAGCAACAACTCGCTTACCTTCGCTAAAGCGCGATACATCGGAGCCATATTCAACCGCTACATCTTGCAACTCACACTCACCACCTTGGTCACAAATTGGGCAATCCAATGGATGATTAATCAGCAAAAATTCCATCACTGCTTTTTGAGAGGCTTTGGCCTTTTCATTTTGTGTGTGGATTTTCATGCCGTCAGAAACTGGCGTTGAACAAGAAGTTTGCGGCTTAGGCACGCCTTCTATATCAACCAAACACATGCGACAAGATGCAGAAGTAGATAATTTTTTGTGATAGCAGAATCTTGGAACGCTAATACCTTCTCTATCGGTAATAGCAATTAACGTTTCGCCTGCTTTGGCATTAACGATTTGACCATCAATTTCAATTTTAATATCAGCCATTACCCTTTCACCATGCTCTTTTTGTGTTCAATGTAATATTCAAACTCTTCACGGAAATTTCTTAAGAAACTTTCAACCGGCATTGCTGCTGCATCACCCAAGGCGCAAATCGTATTACCCATGATTTTTTCTTGCACACCTAATAATAATTCAATATCATCAGCCTTACCCTTGCCATCCATAATGCGCTTCAGAACACGATACAACCAACCCGTACCCTCTCGACAAGGGGTGCATTGTCCACAAGACTCGTCATAATAAAAGTGTGCCAAGCGCGTTAAGGCTTCAACCATACAGGTTGAATCATCCATAACAATAACTGAACCTGCACCCAGCATAGAGCCTGCTTTATCAATGCCGTCATAATCCATGGTCATACCCATTGCAGCCTCTGCTGTAAGCACTGGCGTGGAAGATCCACCTGGAATAACAGCCTTGAGCTTAGCGCCGTTGCGCATACCACCTGCAAGCTCTAGCAATTCACTAAATGGCATCCCCATAGACACTTCAAAATTTGCCGGATTATTAACATGACCTGATACTGAAAATAACTTAGTACCGCCAGAATTTTCCACGCCCAAATCTGCAAACCATTGGCCACCATTAATCATAATATCGGGTACAGAAGCAAAACTCTCTGTGTTGTTAATGGTGGTTGGTCTGCCGAATAAACCAACATTCGCAGGGAATGGTGGCTTAAATCTTGGCTGGCCTTTTTTACCTTCGATTGACTCCAATAGAGCGGTTTCCTCGCCACAGATATAGGCACCTGCACCCAAATGAGCGTGCAGATCAAAACTTACATCTGTGTCATTAATATTTTTACCTAGTAGACCTGCTGAATAGGCTTCTTTCAATGCACCTTCAAAGCGGTTAAACGGCTCGATAAATTCACCACGAATGTAGTTATAACCCACCGTTGCATTCATCACAAAACTACCAATCGCCATGCCTTCAATCACGGCATGTGGGTTAAATCTTAAAATATCGCGATCTTTACAAGTACCTGGCTCGCCTTCATCTGAATTGCAAACAATGTATTTTTGTCCTTGTGCGTTGCGCGGCATAAAACTCCACTTCAACCCCGTTGGAAAACCTGCGCCACCACGACCCCTAAGGCCAGAAGCTTTAAGTTCGTTAATAATTTGATCAGGCGTATATTCACCCTTAAGAATTTTGCGCCAAGTGCTATAACCACCACTGGCCTCATAAGTTTCAAGCGACCAACACTGATCCTTATCTAGGTTTTTAAAGCAAACTTCATTCATTGTAAACCATCCACAATGTCATCAATTTTATCAGCGGTCAAATTCTCATAATATTTATCATTAATTTGAAACATCGGCGCGCCTACACAAGCGCCCAAGCACTCTACTTTTTTCACACTGATTAGACCATCTTTAGTGACTTCCCCCGTTTTCACGCCCAGCTTAGTTTCAAGGTGTGCAATTAAATCATCAGCACCATTTAACATGCATGAGATATTATGGCAAAAACGAATAATATGCTTGCCTACCGGCTTATGATTGTAATTTTCATAAAAAGTAGCCACTTCTGCCGCAGCGATACCTGGCATGTTTAAATAATCAGCCACCGCCTGAATACTATCATGGGTTAATTGATTATCGTTTTCTGCCTGAACAATTTTCAAAGCCTCCATGACTGCAGAGCTTTGCTTGCCTTGTGGATATTTTTCAATCCAGTGGTCTATTTGTTTTTTTGCGTTATCTGAAATCATTATGCAAAGCCCTTAACTTTAGAAGCGAATATTTTTTTATTTTTCAAGGCTTGCGTAAAAAAAGACGAAGGCGTGTAGTGCAAGCTACATAACTGAGTATTTTTTGAGCGTAACGCAGAAAAACCAAAAAAGAGGAAGTTTATCATCGGTCAATTTCTCCGAATACAATGTCCTGTGTACCAATAATGGTGACCACATCTGAGAGCATATGCCCTTTTGTCATCTCATCCATAGAAGCCAAGTGTGCAAAGCCAGGCGCCCTAATCTTAACGCGATAAGGCTTGTTAGCACCGTCAGAAATTAGGTAAATACCAAATTCCCCTTTAGGATGCTCAACCGCTTTATAAACCTCACCTTCAGGCAATGAATAGCCCTCGGTGAATAATTTGAAATGGTGAATTAAAGACTCCATGTCTTCTTTCATGTCGCTACGCTTAGGTGGCGAAACTTTTTTATCGTCACTCATTACCGGGCCAGGATTGGATTTAAGCCAAGCCACACATTGGCCAATAATTTTATTAGATTGGCGTAATTCTTCCATACGCACCAAGTAGCGGTCATAGCTATCGCCCGTGACACCTACTGGAATGTCAAATTCTAATTTATCGTAAACAGCATAAGGTTGGTTTTTTCTAAGATCCCAAGCAACACCAGAGCCACGCAACATAGGACCAGTAAAGCCTAATTGTTTAGCGCGCTTTGCTGAAACAATACCAATATTAACCAGACGCTGCTTCCAGATTCTATTTTCAGTTAATAAATCATCGTATTGCTTAATGTGACGAGGAAACTCTTTAACAAAGTCATCGATGAAATCAAGTAGTGAGCCTTGACGATTTGCATTCATGGCTTTTAATTCTTTGTCGGTGCGTGTATCTGTCTTTAGATATTTTGGCATACGCTCTGGCAAATCACGATACACACCGCCAGGACGATAGTAAGTAGCATGCATACGTGAGCCTGAAACAGCCTCATAGCAATCAATCAGCTTTTCACGCTCACGGAATGCGTACAAGAAAATACTCATTGCGCCCACATCTAGTGCGTGCGTGCCCAGCCACATCAAGTGATTAAGAATTCGAGTAATCTCGTCAAACATAACACGAATATACTGAGCACGTTCTGGCACTTCAAGCTCAAGCATGGTTTCAATCGCCATCACATAGGCATGCTCATTACACATCATTGAAACGTAATCTAGGCGATCCATATAACCAATCGATTGATTGTAAGGCTTGGATTCAACCAATTTTTCAGTGCCACGATGTAACAGGCCAATATGCGGATCAGCACGCTCAATGACTTCACCATCAATCTCTAAAATCAGACGCAGAACGCCGTGAGCTGCTGGATGCTGAGGGCCAAAGTTAAGAGTATAGTTACGAATTTCAGACATGTCTATTTCCTAATCACTTTGGGAACGCTAATATTGGGCTCAATACTAACCTTTTCATAAACCACACGGCCCAGTTCTTCGTCATAACGCATTTCTACCTCGCCAATTAGCGGGAAATCCTTGCGCAATGGATGGCCAACAAACCCATAGTCCGTTAAAATTCGACGTAAATCCGTATGATTTTCAAACAAAATACCCATTAAATCAAAGGCTTCACGTTCGTACCAATCAGCTGATGCCCAGATATCAGTGACGGATTTAATAATTGGCTCAGCTTCATCAACAAATGCCTTAACCCGAATTCGATAATTTTTACTAACAGATAGTAAATGATAAACCACCGCAAAACGCTGCTGATGTCTATCTTCGCCACCTTGTGCACTTCGCCCTCTGGAAAATCCAGAATCGCTCGCATCTCCTGCCCATTCTGACTGACCATAAGTCAAGTAGTCAACACCACACAAATCCACCAAGGTGTCAAATGCAAGCTCATCTCTAAGCTTTAGACAAGTATCAATGATATTGGTACTATCAACCGTTAAAGTGAGTTCGCCAAATGCTGAAACTAAATCAGCACCTTCAAAAACTTCTTCTAATTGTTCTGTTAATTCTTGCATAATCATGTGCGAGCAATGGTGCTGGTACGACGAATTTTATCTTGTAATTGCATAATGCCATATAACAAAGCTTCTGCAGTTGGTGGGCAACCTGGCACATAAATATCTACAGGTACAATGCGATCACAACCACGAACTACGGCATAAGAATAATGGTAATAACCACCACCATTTGCACACGAACCCATCGAAATTACCCAGCGTGGCTCCGGCATTTGGTCATAAACTTTTCTTAAGGCGGGTGCCATTTTATTAGTTAGCGTGCCGGCCACAATCATTAAATCTGATTGACGCGGTGTTGGTCTAAAAACAACACCAAAACGGTCTAAATCGTAGCGCGAAGAACCCGCTTCCATCATTTCTACCGCACAACAAGCTAGGCCAAATGTCATCGGCCACAACGAGCCAGTTCGTGCCCAATTGATAACACTGTCAAGAGAAGTGGTTACAAAACCCTCTTTCATCAATCCTTCAATAGCCACAGCTTACTCCCATTCCAGTGCACCGTTCTTCCATTCATAGATGAAACCAACGACTAATAAAAATAAGAAAATACTCATGGAAATAAAGCCAAACCAGCCAAGCTGGGATTGCACAACTGCCCATGGGAAAACGAAAGCCACCTCTAAATCAAACAAAATAAACAAAATAGCGACTAAATAATAACGCACATTAAAATACATGCGTGAATCGTCAAAAGCGGGGAATCCACACTCAAACTGAGAATTTTTTTCTTTATTAGGCTTACTCGGCCCTAGCAAATAACCAATCAACATTGGTCCAGCGCCAAATCCGAGCCCCAGCATGATAAATACAACAATAGGTAGATAGTTTTCTAACACCCAACGCTCCAACATTTAAATTTCAATCTAAACATTATATCTAATTTGATCATGGTTTCTATCAATAACGAAAAATACATTCAAGATGCAAAATTACGAGTTTAACTGCGTCCCGCCTACGGTTAGCTCGTCAATTTTAAGACTAGGTTGGCCCACACCAACAGGTACTGATTGCCCGTCTTTGCCACAAACACCAATACCAGCATCAAGCTTCAAATCATTTGCCACCATAGAGATCTTCTTTAACACCTCATCACCAGAGCCAATTAGTGTCGCCCCTTTAATAGGATGAGAGATTTTTCCATTTTTGATTAGATAGGCTTCATTGGCACTAAAGACAAATTTACCTGAAGTAATATCAACCTGGCCGCCATCAAAATTAAGCGCGTAAATACCCTCATCAACAGAAGCAATCATATCGTCAATATTATCTGCGCCATTCAGCATGTAGGTGTTGGTCATTCTTGGCATGGGCATGTGTGCATAGGATTCACGACGCCCATTACCCGTTGACGCAACCCCCATAAGCTTAGCATTCATCTTATCAAACAAATAGCCTTTAAGAATGCCGTTTTCAATCAGGGTGGTATTTTGAGTAGGCACTCCTTCATCATCTATTGTTAAGCTACCACGCCTATTAGCCAAGGTGCCATTATCAACAATACTGCATTTTGAGCTGGCCACTTGTTCACCAATACGCCCTGAAAACACCGAAGACTCTTTACGATTAAAATCACCTTCTAGGCCGTGACCGATTGCTTCATGTAGCAAAACGCCTGGCCACCCTGGGCCTAAAATTACCGGCATATTACCAGCAGGAGCACCCTTAGACTCAAGCGCCACTAAAGCTTGCCTGATAGCTTCAGCTACATAAATTTCATCTAAATTATGATCAACAAAATAACGATAATCATAACGACCGCCACCGCCACTTGATGCTGATTCAATGCGCCCGTCATGCTCCACAATTACGCTCACACTCACCCGAACCATAGGGCGATAATCTTTCTGATAAACCCCGTCACTTGAGGCAATTAACACTTCGGAATAAGCCCCAGAAATAGAAGCACTCACTTGCTTAACCTTCGGCTCTTTTCTAGCCAGCACATCAATCCGTTTTAAAAAATCAACCTTTTCTTGAGAGTTTAAACTGCCCAATGGATTGAGCCCACTATATTTAGCAATTTCAGGCACTGATTGAAAAGTTTGCATAGCTAAAGGTGTATTGCTTGCACTAATACCTTTGGCAAAATCAATGGCCTTTTCAATTGCATTTATATTTAAATCATCTGAATACGCAAAGCCCGTTTGCTCGCCATTAACACTGCGTGCACCCACACCATGACTAATATTGTAAGTCCCTGATTTTACGATACTTTCTTCTAAAAACCAGGATTCTGCCACTGAATACTGAAAATACAAATCAGCATAATCTGGTGTTTTATCTGCCAAGGATGACAGTAATGAATAAATTTTTTCTTGATTTAGATGATGCTCATCCAGCAATTGTTCGATCATAAAATGGTTGATATATTTTTAATAGTGGGATCATCCCATGGACCGGTAATTTTATATTTAAATTCAACCACCTTATCAACAATCTTGTCAATTAGCTCGCCATCGAACAGGCTTTCATCCACCAGCCAAACGCCTAATCCAATCAGGCCACCACCTGCTAAGTAAGTCGCTGCGGGTACGGCATCGCCAAACGCTGGAATTACTTTTGCCTCAGCATCGTACAATTGCTCAACAATATCACTTTGCCCAGATAGGGTGATATCGCTCGCACTCGCGCTGAGTTTAAAGCTGTCAATCTTGGCAATGGAATTTTGCAAGGTGATTTGGGCGTCGATATTATCATATGCAAAACCCTTGTCAGTTAGATCTTTAACATCCAATTTCAAGCGCCTAGCGGCAGACTTGATATTCAACAAAGATAAAATTCGACCAATATTTGGATCTTGGTTAGTAAATACACCTTGCTGAATATTCATATTAGCAATACCGCTAATCTGCTTGAGGTTCATATTCCACGGCGCACAATCACAAAATAGGCGTATGTCAAAATCAAACTTGCCACCATTAACTTTTTCGTTAATATTCATTTTGTCTAAAAATTCACTCAAGGCATCGCCTTTGGCTTTGGCAACCAATCCGGTTTTTCCAGCCACCCAAGCGCCATTAAAGCGTAAATCTTGCTGGCCGACACCCACCCCTTCAAGTGCCAAATCGCTAATTTTTAGTATGTTGTCTTTTGATTCTAGCTTAGCACTAAAATTGGGGATTACTTGCTCGTCTACAAACACACCATGGGCACTGAGATACATACTAGGAAAATCATCCGGCTCGATATTCCAATCGCCCTTAAGACTATTAAAAGTTGTTGCTTGCAGACCTAAAATTCTAACACTTGGTAAACTATCTGTTAGCCCAATTTCTATATTGGTTTTAAGTGTTTCAGATTCCACCCTAGCACGCCATGTCTGGTCTAGTCGCTTTGTTAAGTAAAGCTCAAAATCACTTTTATTATTCACCAACTCCACTGCAAAAGAAGCCTCTTTATCATCCTGTCTGTTGTTTGGATTAATACGAATATCAAAAGGTATCTCGCGAATACTGCCCACGCCATTGGCGCTAATCTGATTATCATGAAAACCCAGTACTGTTGTATAGTTTTCAACCACCACAGCACCATCTAGCGTAGTCAGCTGATTGTTGTCAATGGCTAAATCAATATCCAGCATGGCAGGCTGGTCGTCTAGTGGAATAAGCAAATCAAGATCGCCAGTGAGCGGACCGGTGAGTGTAAATTGTTTAATCACACTATGCACCGTATCGCCCAAGGGGGCTTTCGCTAGAAAATCAATTAATGACTCACTGTCGGTATCAATTTTCCCAAGTAATGATACATCCAAGCTATCTCGGCTCATATCTTCTATAGCAAGCGCCACGTTTGTTAATGGCAGGCCGTACAGTGTTGTACTATTAACTAATACACTAATCTCTTTGCCGTCGGTGTTAATATCTGCATCCAAGTGCTGAAGCGCTTGCCAATCAGCATTAAAGCTTAATTCTGACTCAGTTAAATGAGCCGATAGATTGGCCTCTAGCGGCAGGTCTTGTGAAATATTTTTAAGCACATGAAGCTTAACATCTTGCAATGAACCTGATTTAAATCCACGAGATAGCCACTGATTGGTTGACTCGCCCACCAGGCTTGAAGGTAAGTATTGATCAAGGTCTGTGGCTGGGATTTGCCCAATAAAACCTGAAAATTCAACATAATCACTCTCATGCTGCTGATAAATTTTAAGATTTGAAAGCAAAGAGATATCTTCATTGCTCACCACCATCGGCAAGGTTAAAAATCCATCACGATCCAATTGCTCTGCAGATAGAGTAAGTGTTAAATCAAACGTTTTATCGCCCAGCGTTTGATCACTAATGCGCATTAGCAGCTGCCCTTCATTGCGACTCATCTTAAGCGGGGCAATCTCAAACGTTTGCTCACCTTCAATCAGCGTTTTGCCAATACTTAGCGACTCAAAAAAGCTCACTATTTCTAGCGTCTCTAATGACAACATGCGCTTAAGCTCTGCCACTGAAAAAGCCTCGCTTTCAGATTTTTGATGACGACCCACTGTTAGCGTATCGATATACACTTGATGCGGGCGATACACGTCTTCTAAAAAGTTTGACAGCTGTACACGCCAATGCAAACCTTGAATTCGAGCCAACATTTGCTTAGAAGCTTGGTTATTAAATGCCAACTCACTCACATTTAAAGTGATCCCGTCTCCATTAAGCTCAAAATTTACCGCTGAAATCTCAACCTCTAGCCCGGTTATTTCACTCAACTCGGATTCAATTGGTGCTTTTAGAAAACTCGGAAATATGACAAAAAATGCCACAATTAAGACCAATAAAACAGAAAAAATAGCACTCAGCCAAGTGCTTACTTTTAATACTTTAACGCCATTTGATAGTGTTCTCTTAATCATTCTGATATAATTCCGCTCTTTGAGAATTATAACTTACTAAACAAGGAAACCATCATGTACTTTAAAAACTCAGTTGCAGCCATTATCGTTATTTTTGCTATCATTGCAGGCACAAAAACATTTTTTAGCGGCCTAGTTCATGTTGGCTATAACGACAACTTAACAGTTGCTGAGCGCATCAAGCCATCAGGCCAGGTTTACTTAGAAGGTGACATCGATGTTAACGCTATTAAGGCGCCTGTTAAAACAGCTGCTAAAGCACGTAGTGGCGAGCAAGTGTATACGGCAGTTTGTGCATCATGTCATGCTGTTGGCGTGATGAGCGCACCTAAAACAGGCAACAAAGCAGACTGGGCACCAAGAGTTAAGCGCGGTATTGCTGACTTAGTTAAAGTAGCTATTTCAGGCACAGGCGCTATGCCACCTAAAGGTACTTGTATGGATTGTTCTGACGATGAGCTTAAAGCAGCTATTGAGCACATGATTAAATAAAAAAACCTTTATTTAATTAACAAAAAGCCTAGGCGTCTACAAAGATTCCTAGGCTTTTGTCTTTCTGCACTTTATCAAAATCAAACACTCGGCCATTCATGGCAATATACACGCCATTGCCTTTTATCTGAACTGCACTTAGCGCTACGCCCAAATTAAACAAAGCGTCAGAGTTATTAACAGAATACGGAATCATTGAGCCAAACA
>JABGQC010000013.1:28579-41029 GCA_018644675.1 Candidatus Thioglobus sp. | reverse complement strand
TTGCAGGTAATCTGCCAAGGTTTTGTCGATTGGCGAGCTGGGTACGCTAAAGCGTAATTTAACAATCACTACGTGAGTGAGATTGTCGCCTTTGAGATCAACCCCTTCGGCGAAACTATCCAGTCCAAAAATAACACTACCTTTGTTTTTCTTGCGTAAGTTGGTGTGCTTTTCAAGAATGGTTTTTTTCGGATATTCACCTTGAGTAAATAGCGTGCAATCCAGCTTGTTTTCCACCATGTCTGCCACCATTTGCATCTGTTTGTTTGAGGCAAATAAGACCAAAGTCCCCTCTTCTGTATTAATGCGTTTAAGCAGTTGAGTAGCCACTTCTTGGGTATGTTCATAGACTTGAGTTGGATTGGCTTTAAACTTAGCAATAATAAAGTCAACCTGACCAAACTCAAAAGGTGAGGGTAGGCGTAGATATTGGTTCTCGGGTTTTTTTAGCCCGAGTTGTTTGTTGAGTCGCTCAAAGCTGCCAAGCGAAGATAGAGTGGCTGAGGTGAGTACAACGCCAGAGGCTTTTGACCAAATAAGCGCATCTAAGTTGTTGGAGATGTCAGTTTGGGCACTACATAAGCTGTAGTTGGTTTTTTTGTTGGCTAAGGTGTTTTTTTCAATCCATCTTGAGTGCGGTGATTGATTATTGTCATCACTTTTTAAGAAAGAAGATAGCAGTTCTACAATGCTTGAAAGATGTTGCTCGCATTCGCCACTGGCATTATTAAGTGGATCGGTAATTGATTTATCCAGTACTTTTATTTTTAAATAGTCCGCCCAAGATTCCCTTAGAATGGCGAATTTATTTTGAATATTACCCAGTGCAATAAACAGATTTTTACCAATATCCTTGATGGGCTGATCCACCATACCTTGATCAAATAAATAAACATCTCCGCCTGGACTGCTGTGTGTCGTTGACTCATCAAAATCTAGTGCTTTTAGCAAGACGCTTAAATCAGTCAAATAATCATCCACTTGCTTGATATTAATATCTGGCGCATCTTGCTGAGTGATTTTACAAATTTGGTCGCTCACACCCTTGGCTTGGCGAATGCTGGTTTTGATAAATTCACTGCTTGTGTTAAGAGAAAAATGCGATAGCGCCTTACTGCTCAAATGGTGCGCTTCATCAAAGATAAAAATAGAATCATCTACATCGGGCAGCACTGTGTTGCCTGTGGCCAAATCGGCCAATACCAAATCATGATTGGCAACAATTACGTCAGCTTTGGTGATTTGTTTGCGCGCTTTGAAAAAAGCGCAATCTTGGTAGAATTCACAACTTTTAGCCGTGCAGGTAAAGCGATTACAATTGATTTTTTGCCAAATAGAATGATCGGGTGCGCGCATCAAATCGTCAATTTCACCATTCCATTTCTTAGCGGAATAATCCTCTAATAGCTCACCCATTTCTTCGAGTTGGTATTTCCCTGGCGGCTCATCAAATAACAAGCTTGAGTCAAATAGCGTACTATCAGCTGCGCTATCTTCACATAGATTAATAAGATTTCGAATACAAACATAGCGTGATCTACCCTTAACTAAGGCATATTCAAAATCAACTTGGCAGTATTTTTGCGCCTCAGGAATATCTTTGAGTAGTAATTGTTCTTGTAGGGCGACATTGGCACTGGAGACAATCAGCTTCTTTTTATTAGCCTTGGCAATTGGAATACTACTGAGTAAATAGGCAAAGGTTTTGCCTGTACCTGTGGGTGCTTCTACACACAAAATATTGTTTGAATTGGTGTATTCTCCGGTTAATGTTTTGGAGATTTCAGCAATCATTTTGTTTTGCGACGGCCTAATTCTAAAGTCTTTCATGTCGGACTTTAAAGCGATAAAAGAGTCGCGTATTTGAGCTTTAAGCTCGTCAGATAACACTATGACTTACGCGCGAGAGAAAGGTCACACAATAGAGTTAATGCATCCTTATAAGGTGATGAGTGGATGTGCTTTAATGAGGCTTTAGCCAAATCTGCAGATTTTTTAGCCTGTGACCGTGTGTAGTCAAATGCATTGACTGATTGTAGAATTGCTACCACTTGGTCGATTTTAGAATTATCAGCATTGTTAATAGCTTCTTCTAACAATTGTTTGTCCGCATCTGATGTGTTAGCTAGCGCATAAATCATTGGTAGGGTGGTTTTGCCTTCTGCCAAATCATCCCCCACTTCTTTACCCATGGTATCGCTATCGGATTCATAGTCTAGCACGTCATCAATAATTTGAAAGGCGTTGCCCAAATGTAGACCGTAGTCTTTAAGTGCTTGTTCTTGTGCGCTATCCACTTCAGAAAGAATACCGCCGATTTGCGTGGCTGCTTGAAAAAGAACGGCAGTTTTACGCTCGATAACTTGATAATACTCAGCTTCTGTTAAAGCTGAATTTTGACAATTGAGTAATTGCAAAACCTCACCTTGGGCAATTTCATTGGTGGCTTTGGATAGAATTTGCATGATTTTCATTGAGCCAGGCTCAACCATCATCTCGAATGCTCTTGAATATAAAAAATCACCCACCAGCACACTTGCTGCATTGCCCCAGACTTCATTGGCCGTGTCTTTTCCTCGGCGTGTTGCTGATTCATCGACAATATCATCGTGAAGCAAGGTGGCAGTATGAATAAGCTCAATAACCACTGCCATGAGTTGGTGTTGCTCACCCTGATAGTTGGTGGCACGGGCGCATAATAAAAGCAGCAATGGGCGCAAGCGCTTGCCACCGGCACTAATAATATAGCTACTCATTTGATTAATCAGTGCTACATTAGAGCTTAGGCGCGCGTGCAACAAAGCATCGGTTTGCACTAGGTCGTCTTTTAGCAGTGTCTGAATATCGTCAAAATCTTTCATGCGACTATTTTAGTCCATTTGCCAGTAAATATACTTCTTTAGAGCGCGCTCTTGAGGCTTTAGGTTTGCGAATAATAACCTTGGAAAAAGCCGCTCTACAGGCTTTAACATACTCATCAAATCCCGCCCCTTGAAAAACCTTGATAAAAAAAGTGCCGTTTGGTGTAATAGTTTTTACCGCCATATCAAGAGCGAGTTCGCACAAATACATAGACTTTGGAATATCTACAGAAAGCTGTCCACTCATATTGGGTGCCATATCACTCAGCACAACGTCAACTTTCTTACCGTCAGTTAGCGCAAGTAGTTCTTCATAAACAGATTCTTCAGTGAAATCGCCACAGAGAAAATCAACGCCGTCAATAGGTTCAATATCTAGAATATCACTGGCAATCACTTGGCCACTATTACCAACCATAGTAACAGCCACTTGACTCCAGCCACCGGGTGCGGCGCCTAAATCTAGTACACGGTCACCTGGTTTGATGAATTTATCCTTCTCAACAATCTCAGTGAGTTTGTAAACAGCTCGAGAACGATAACCTTCTTTTTGTGCTTTTTTGACATATTCATCACTAAGATGCTCACTCATCCAGCGACCTGAAGAACTTTTTTTAGCCATAAGTCTTAAGTAATTGATTCACATTAATAAATCATAATATTATAGGAGAGTTAGGGGATAATAGTGTCTTTTTCGAATCATCCTCAAACGCATGAACACTAAACTTAGAAATATCGCCATTATTGCTC
Source organism: Candidatus Thioglobus sp. (assembly GCA_018644675.1). Classification (GTDB taxonomy): domain Bacteria; phylum Pseudomonadota; class Gammaproteobacteria; order PS1; family Pseudothioglobaceae; genus Thioglobus_A. The sequence goes on along the minus strand of JABGQC010000013.1, from coordinate 37,418 downwards.
ACGTTGACCACGGTAAAACTACCTTGGTTGATAAACTATTGGAGCAGTCAGATACATTTGATGAGCGCTTTGAGTCAACAGATCGAATGATGGATTCAAACGATCTTGAAAAAGAACGTGGTATTACTATTTCTTCTAAAAATACAGCGATTAAATGGGGTGACTACCATATTAACATCGTTGACACTCCGGGACACGCCGATTTCGGTGGTGAAGTTGAGCGTGTACTGTCAATGGTTGATTCGGTATTGTTGTTGGTAGATGCGCAAGAAGGCCCAATGCCGCAAACGCGTTTTGTAACTAAAAAAGCGTTTGACCAAGGTCTAAATCCAATTGTTGTTGTTAACAAAATTGACAAAGACGCGGCTCGCCCTGATTGGGTGATTGACCAAGTATTTGAGTTATTTGATCAATTGGGTGCTACAGATGAGCAGCTTGATTTTCCAATTATTTACGCATCAAGTATCAATGGTTATGCATCACTTGAAGATGATGTGCGTGAAGGCGATATGCTACCAATGTTTGAAACCATTGTTGAAAAAGTAGCTGCACCAGAGGTAGATATTAAAGCACCACTACAAATGCAAATTACCGCACTTGATTATTCATCATTTGTTGGTGCAATTGGCATTGGCCGTATTACTCGTGGCACGATTAAAAAGAACCAGCAAGTGGTTGTTGTTGGTGCAGATGGCGTTGAAAAGAAAGCTAAAATTGCTAATTTACAAGGATTTTTAGGCCTAGATAAGGTTGATATTAATACCTCTGAAGCGGGCAATATTGCCTGTATTACGGGTATTGAAGGTATTTCAATTTCAGATACCATTTGTGATCCTGAAACGATTGAAGCACTACCACCACTAAGTGTTGACGAGCCAACTGTATCAATGGCATTCAGAGTAAATGACTCTCCATTTGCTGGTCAAGATGGCAAGTTTATTACTTCAAGAAATATTCGTGATCGCCTAGACAAAGAGCTTATTTACAACGTAGCACTGCGTGTTGAAGACACTTCAGATCCGTCTGAGTTTTTAGTTTCTGGCCGTGGTGAGTTGCATTTATCAGTATTGATTGAAACTATGCGTCGTGAAGGTTTTGAGTTAGCGGTAGGTCGTCCACAAGTTATCTTAAGAGAGATTGACGGGGTTGTTTGTGAGCCGTTTGAAGATCTAACGATTGACGTTGAATCTCAGCATCAAGGTACAGTGATGGAGAGACTAGGTGAGCGCAAAGGTGATTTAACCAATATGGAGCCAGATGGTAACGGCCGTGTTAAATTAGAATTTAACATCCCGGCACGCGGTTTAATTGGCTTTAGAACAGAATTTTTAACTGCCACAACGGGTACCGGTCTAATGAACTCAACGTTTGACTCGTACAAGCCGCAAAAGCCAGGTGATATTGGTCAGCGTTCAAATGGCTCGCTAATCTCAATGAACCAAGGTAAGGCAGTTGCTTATGCAATCTTTAACTTGCAAAAATCTGGAAAATTCTTTGTTGAGCATAACACAGAAGTCTACGAAGGTATGGTTGTGGGTATTCATGCGCGTGACAAAGATCTAGTGATCAATGTCATGAAAGGCAAGCAATTAACTAACGTTCGTGCCTCGGGTACAGATGAAGCAGTATCGCTAACACCTGCAATCAAGTTGGATCTTGAGCAGGCATTAGAGTTTATTGATGATGATGAGTTGGTAGAAGTAACACCAAACAACACGCGTATTCGTAAGCGCCTTTTGAAAGAAGTAGAACGTAAACGCTCTCGCTAAGTAATTTTTCCACATCACTGGGGCTTGATAAACACAAGCCTTGGTATACTGTTCTCCTATGAATAGTATTCTTGATTTTTTAGTCAGACAAAAAAAACTCGCACTGGTGTTTACCATCAGTATTATTGCGCTTGGATTATTAAGTCTTAATAACATACAACGTGATCAATTTCCCGCAGTGGATTTTGAAATCATGTCAATTGTTACCAGCTATCCAGGTGCATCTCCTGAGGACGTTGAGCAAAATATTACCAATGTCATCGAAGATGAGTTAAGTGATATTTCAGGCATTGATAAATTTACCTCAACATCACGTGCAGGTACTTCATCAATTGTGGCAACACTTTCACAAGATGTAAGTGATTTGTCTGAGCTCAAACAAGAGATTCGCAATGCGGTTAACCGCATTAAATCGCTACCAGAAGAGGTAGTGGATTTACCTCGTGTGACTGATTTCAAAACCTCTAGAAAAAGTATTCTTAAAATCAGCTTGGGTAGTGACACTTTAAGCTATGCACAACTTCGAGATGTTGTGGATGGTGTGGCCAAATCAGTGGCACTACTTGAAGGTGTGTCTGAGGTGGTTAAACAAGGCTATTTGGACAAAGAAATTCAAATACGCATTGATCCGAAAAAACTCTACCAATACGAGCTCTCTCTGCCACAAGTAATGGATGCGATTACTCAGCGTAATCAACGCTACACTGTGGGCAGTAATCATCATCAACAACACGAAAAAACCATCGTCGTGCTATCCAAATTTGATGCTGCAACAGACGTCTCAGAGGTGATTGTTAAATCTACTTTTGAGGGTTTGGTTGTGAGGCTTAAGGATATTGCTGTGGTCGAATCTGGCAATGTTGAAGAAAAATCTATTGTGCGTGTCAATGGCGAAAAAGGTTTTATTCTTCAAGTAAAAAAACAAGCGCAAGCTGATGTTATTACCACGGTTGATTTAGTGAAAGCGCATATGGATAAAACCCGTGCAAAACATAACAATCAGTTGGATATTTTTTATTCAGCCGATTTATCTAAATATGTACGCAATCGATTAGATATCGTGACTAACAACGGTCTAATCGGATTGCTGTTGGTGTTGGTGGTGCTCGGTGCATTTTTATCCTTTAAAACGGCTTTTTGGGTGGCGGTAAGTTTGCCAGTAAGTTTGCTAGGTACGGTGGCATTACTCGGTGTTACAGGCGAGACCATTAATCTGGTATCGCTTGCGGCGATGATTTTGGTGCTGGGCATTGTGGTGGATGATTCGATTATTGTGGCAGAGAGTATTCATCATTATAAGCAAACTGGCGAGAATAAATTTAAGTCAGCCGTACATGGTTTTAAACGCGTTATTATGCCGGTTGTCACCACCATTCTTACGACTGTTTTGGCATTTTCATCCATGTTTTTGATGGAAGGCATGATGGGTAAATTTATCTACGTTATTCCTTTGGTGGTGATCTTTGCTTTGGTGTTATCTTTTTTGGAAGTTTCTCTGGCGTTACCTGCTCATTTGGCAGGTGTCACAGAAAAACCAAAGCAGCATAATTGGTTTGAATATTTTGAAGATAAATTTGAAGGTTTTTTAGCTAAGGTATTAAAAATCAGATACTGGGTGGTGGTGACTTTTAGTGTGGTATTAGTCTTTTCTCTGTATTTTGCGAGCACGCAAATGAAGTTCTCCTTGTTTCCTGCTGTTGGCGTTGATACCATTAGCGCACGGATGACTATGTCTGTTGGTTCTTCGCTAAGTAATACTGAAGTCAAAGCTAAGCAGGTGGAGGCGTTAATTATCCAAACAGTGGGAGAAGATTTGGTCTCAGTTACCACTGATGTGGGTAAATACTTTGATCATAAAGCGAAATTTACCATTGAATTGTTACCCTCTTCAGGGCGTGATCGAGATTCGAAAGTCATTTTAAAAGCGCTAAAGTCCAAAGCCAAAAATATTGATCAAGTTGAAACCCTGAAGTTTTCCGTGCACCGTCCAGGCCCGCCACAAGGTGAAGATGTAGAAATTAATCTGATTAGTCAAGTGGGCGGTGAAAACCTGCAAGCAGCTGATAAATTAGAGCAAATTTTGTTAAGCTTGAATGGGGTTGATAATGTTCAGCGAGATGACGAGCCAGGCAAGGATCGCATCGAAGTCAAGCTCGATTTTGAAAAAATGTCACGCCTTGATATTGACTTTAACACAGTCAATCGTTACCTTCGTGCTGCCTTTACCGGTATTGATGTTACTAACATTCGTGAAGGGCAGAATGATGTCAATTTCCGACTTTATTTGGGTGATATGCAGCAATCGGAAAATTTTATCAAATCTTTAAAAGTGGCTAATAAAACAGGCAGGATTATCCCATTAACTAATTTTTCCCATATTCGCGAGATTATTGGTGAGCCAGATTTTAACCACTATAACGGCCTTAGATCTATCTTGTTAAGTGCTAGTATTGATGATGAAAAGACGAGCACTAGCGAGGTGATGGAGGCTGCTTTATCTCAGCTTGAGCTAGATACACGCTTCCCATCAGTACGCGCTATTTCAGAAGGTGGCGCAAAAGAGACCATGAAATCCATGAACAGTTTCAAGCAGGCGTTTGTCATGGCGGTTTTTGGAATTTTCCTACTACTAGTACTATTATTTAATTCTTACACACAGCCAATGTTAATTCTCAGCGCCATTCCTTTTTCAGTGATCGGCGTTATTTGGGCATTTTTCCTGCATTCAGAAGCGCTCAGCTTTTTTGCCATTTTAGGAATTTTAGCGCTGGTGGGTGTAATTGTTAACGATTCTCTAGTTTTGGTTTCGCATCTTAATTATTTGAAAGACAAGGCTTTGGATAAAATGTCAGTTCATCAGTGGATTATTAAGGGCACTAAAGATAGACTTCGTGCGGTTGTGCTCACCAGTCTTACCACGCTGGCGGGTATTATTCCTTTAGCGTACGGCATTGGTGGCACAGATTATATTTTGCAGCCGATGGCGCTGGCTTTGGGCTATGGTTTGTTATTCGGCACGCTGATGACGCTGGTTTTGCTACCGTGTTTGTATCTTATGAACTACGAGTTTGTCAATTGGGTTGGAAAATTCAAGAAAACCAACCATTAGCAAAATTTCTAAAATTTTAGAAAAAACCTGTATTTAAGGCTGTTTTTAGGCTAATTTAGCCAAAAAAATGGCTTATTTAAGCTATTAATTCACCCTAAACAATCCCATTTGAATTATTTCCGATATTTTTAATATCGCATTATTTGTTTTGAAGCGCTTGACGAATAAGCTCTTCTGTAGAAAGCTCGTCATCCGTAATAGCAGCGAGCATCTTTTCCGCTTCCTTAACTTTAAAGCCGAGTGCTTGTAAGGCTTGCGAGGCTTTTTGTGTATTTGGATTGGCATTGACGCTGGCGGTAATGTGCTGAGTGTGCGAGCCATTTAGCTCAATTTTGGCTAGACGATCTTTAAGTTCAACGATGAGTTTTTGAGCGGTTTTCTTGCCAATCCCTGGGGTTTTGGCCAGTAGCGCATCATCTTCATTAGCCACAGCGTTCATCAGTGAGGCGATATTCAGATGCGACAAAATAGCAAGTGCCACTTTGGGGCCAATACCGTTAACGCGAATTAGCTCTCTAAAGAGAGTTTTTTCATCTTTAGAGATGAAGCCGTATAAGGTTTGAGCATCTTCTTTAACGTGAAAATGCGTGTGTAGTGAGAGACTGTTAGATTCACCCATCTCATAAAAACTTGACATTGGGCACAGAATTTCATAGCCAATACCACCTACCTCTAATAGAATTTCAGGTGGATTTTTTTCGAGAATTTTTCCAGTTAAGCGACCAATCATAGCTTAATTATAGCCAAGAATAAGTTTTAAAGTATTGAGACTCGAATGCTTTAATATCTTTTGCATATTGTAGTGTTAGGCCGATATCATCCAGACCATTCATCAGACGACGCTTGCGTTCTTGGTCAACTTCAAAGGAATATTCTTTACTTTTAGTACGAACAATTTGAGCTTCTAAGTCAATGGTAATTTCACCCTCAACAGCAAACAATTCGTCCATCACCTCGTTACTTTGCACAATCGGCAAAATGCCATTTTTAAAACAATTATTGTAAAAAATATCAGCAAAACTTGGAGCGATAATTGCTTTAAAACCGTAGTCTTCTAGCGCCCAAGGTGCGTGTTCACGTGAAGAGCCACAGCCAAAATTATCACGTGCTAAGAGTATTTGTGCGCCCTGATATTCAGGTTTGTTAAGAACAAAGTCTGCGTTAAGAGGGCGCTTGGAGTTATCCATGCCCACTTCACCATGATCTAGGTAGCGCCATTCATCAAATAAATTTGGGCCAAAGCCTGAGCGTTTAATGGATTTTAGAAATTGCTTAGGAATGATGGCGTCTGTGTCTACATTGGCGCGATCAAGTGGCGCTGTGATGGATGTAAGTGTGGTAAATTTTTCCATTATTTAACCTCCGAAAAATGACCGGCAATGGCGCTCGCTGCTGCAATAGCAGGGCTAACTAAATGCGTGAATGAGCCTTGGCCTTGGCGACCCTCAAAGTTTCGATTAGAAGTACTTGCACACCTCTCGCCAGGCTCTAATTTATCGGCATTCATCGCCAAACACATCGAGCAGCCGGCTTCGCGCCATTCAAAGCCTGCATCGGTAAATATTTTATCTAAGCCTTCTTTTTCCGCCTGAGCTTTAATTAGCCCTGAGCCAGGTACGACCAAAGCTAGTTTGATATTATCAGCAATATGCTGTCCATTAGCCACACTGGCTGCAGCCCTCAAGTCTTCAATGCGAGAATTGGTGCAAGAGCCAATAAAGACCTTATCAACACTCACTGTGTTAATCGGTGTGTTGGCCTCTAGGTGAATGTAGTTTAGTGCGTTACGAATACCTTCAGCTTTAACTGGATCAGACTCTTGAGTTGGGTCTGGGGTGATACCATCAATGGCGACCACCATTTCTGGCGAAGTACCCCAAGTGACTTGAGGTTTAATGTCTTTTGCATCAATCTTAATAATCTGATCAAAGTGCGCCCCTGCATCAGAGTGTAGCGATTTCCAATAGTCAACTGCCTTATCCCATTCATCGCCAGTTGGCGCCATAGGGCGGCCTTTAACATATTCTAGAGTTTTGTCATCAACGGCCACCATGCCTACGCGTGCGCCAGCTTCAATTGCCATATTGCACAGAGTCATGCGCCCTTCGATGCTTAAATTCTGAATGCTCGTACCTGCAAATTCAATGGCAAAACCTGTGCCACCTGCAGTGCCGATTTGGCCAATAATATACAGCGCAATATCCTTAGCGCTGACATGTTGATTAAGCTCGCCATTCACTTCAATTTTAAGATTTTTGGATTTGGCTTGCCATAAGCAGCCAGTTGCCAACACATGCTCTACCTCTGAGGTGCCAATGCCAAAAGCCAAAGCACCCAAAGCACCATGGGTTGAAGTGTGGGAATCGCCACAAACAATACTCATCCCCGGTAGGGTGGCACCTTGTTCCGGGCCAACCACGTGCACAATACCTTGGCGAATGTCGTTCATTTGGATTTCATTGATGCCAAATGCCTCGCAGTTTTTGTCTAGTGTTTCGATTTGCAGTTTCGAGATTGGATCTTCAATGCCGCTAACACCGCTTGAGCGATCAGTGGTGGGTACGTTATGATCAGGTACAGCAATACTTGCGTCTAATCGCCACGGTTTTCTACCAGCCATTTCTAAACCTTCAAAGGCTTGAGGTGAAGTCACTTCGTGAATCAGTTGTCTATCAATGTAGATAAGCGCTGTGGTGGCTTCTTCGCGCACGACGTGCGCGCTCATTAATTTGTCATAAAGTGTTTGTGGCATAACTCGATTGAAAAGCTTGATAAAATAGCTATTTTACATTTTCTCTATTCGATATATGTGTGGTATTTGTGGACAATTAAGATTTGACAATAAGTCGGTTGATTCTAAGGATCTGAATATTATGATGTCTAAGATCGCACGCCGTGGCCCAGATTCTTCTGGTGAGTGGGCACAGACTGGTGTTGGTTTTGGTCATCAGCGCTTGAGTATTATTGATTTATCTAATCATGCGCATCAGCCGATGGAAGATCAGGCACTAGATTTAGTGCTGGTGTTTAATGGCACGATTTATAACTATAAGGCTCTGCGAGTAGAGCTAAGCAAACAAGGCTATGAGTTTTTCTCACAGTCTGATACTGAAGTTATTCTTAAGGCGTACCACTTCTGGGGTGAGGATTGTGTGTTGCATTTGGATGGTATGTTTGCTTTTTGTATTTGGGATAAAAAACAGCAACATCTATTTGTCGCTCGCGACCGTATGGGCATCAAGCCGCTGTATTTTAATCTCACTGATCAAGCCTTTAGTTTTGCCTCAAATACGCAATCTTTGGTTGCCATAGGTGCTGACACGAGTATCAATTCCGTGGCTTTGCAGCAGCAACTATCTTTGCACGCGGTAGTGCCAGCGCCAAATACAGTATTGGCAGGGGTTAATAAAATTAAGCCAGCAACCACACTTATTATTAAGTCGAATGGCGATATTAAAGAGACCACCTACTGGCAGCCAAAGGCTCAGCGACCAGACATTGCATTGACAGATTCTGAGTATATTGAAAAAACTCATGACTTGCTAACTCAAGCTGTGCTCAAACGTATGGATGCAGCAGATGTGCCAATTGGGGTGTTGTTGTCTGGCGGGCTAGACTCTTCATTGTTGGTGGCGTTGCTTAAAGAGGCAGGCCATGAAGATATTCGTACTTTTTCAATAGGCTTTGAGGATATTGATGATGAGGCGGGTTCCGAGTTTGAGTATTCGGATCAGATCGTAGATAGATTTGATACACACCATGAAAAATACGTGGTCAGTAATTCTCAAGTATTACCAAGATTGGGCGAAGCTATCGCCAACATGAACGAGCCGATGGTGGGTCAGGATTCGGTGGCATTTTATTTACTGGCTGAACAGGTCTCAAAACATATTAAAGTGGTGTTGTCGGGTCAAGGTGCGGATGAAGCTTTTGCAGGGTATTTTTGGTATCCACGTATGCA
>JABGQC010000013.1:0-28479 GCA_018644675.1 Candidatus Thioglobus sp. | reverse complement strand
CGGGTCAAGGTGCGGATGAAGCTTTTGCAGGGTATTTTTGGTATCCACGTATGCAAGTTGAAATTGGCTCAGAGGTTGAAAGGTTTTCAAAGCATTATGTTGACAGACCGTATGAGGAATACTTGCAAACAGTTAATGAAAAATATCATTCAGGCAATCACACTCAAACCTGGCTTAATAAAGAATTTGCCAAGGCTAATGCTGATGAGTTCATGGATAAAGTGTTTCGCACTGATATTACTCGCTTAGTAGTGGATGATCCAGTGAAACGAGTGGACAACATGACTATGGCTTGGGGTTTAGAGGCGCGAGTGCCATTTATGGATTATCGATTGGTGGAGCATGCACTGAGCATACCACCAAGTCTTAAGATGAGTGAGGAGGGTAAACACCCTCTTAAACAGATTTCTCGAGGATTATTACCTGATAGTGTAATTGATCGTAAAAAAGGTTATTTTCCCATGCCAGCGCTTAAGTATGTTCGAGGTGAGTTTTTAGAATTTATGGCTGACATCTTAACTTCAAGTGCTTGTGTTAATCGTGGCGTGTTTGATCAGAATTTTGTACAAAAAGTCATTAATCAGCCAGAAAAATACATGACAGCATTAAATGGCTCACGCCTTTGGCACTTAGCATTACTTGAATACTGGCTACAGATAAACGTGGACGGAAAAAAATAATATGGAAAAGATTGTAATTTACACAGATGGTGGTTGCAGAGGGAATCCTGGGATTGGTGGCTGGGGGGTTTGGTTACGCTATGGCGATCATGACAAAAAACTTAAGGGTAGTGAAAAAGACACCACCAATAATCGTATGGAATTATTAGCAGCGATTAAAGCGCTTGAGGCAATTAAATCTAAAGATATCTGTATTGATTTGTTTACTGATTCAAAGTATGTCATGAATGGCATTAATGATTGGATTAAAGGCTGGAAAGCTAAAGGCTGGAAAACAGCTGCCAAAAAGCCGGTTAAAAATGTGGATTTATGGCAGCGTCTAGATAAGCTTAATGCAACGCACACCGTGCATTGGCACTGGGTTAAAGGTCATAGTGGCGATGAAGGCAATGAAATGGCTGATGAGCTAGCTAATCAGGCCATGGATCAGGTAATTAGATAACATAGGTTAAGTATTATTAGAATATTATGATATTTAGATAGTTCGTCAATAACTTGCTTTTATGACTCTAGATGGTATAAATGTAGTTTTTAACGTAACGTGTCTTAATTAAGGAGAGAGATAGTGAAAAAGTTAGCCGTATTATTTGGTTTATTATTAAGTGCAACAACATTTGCACACATGAGTGGTGAAACAGTAGCGCCATTAGCAAAAGATGCAAGCGATGCACAAAAACAAGCCGTTCGCGATGGTGCACAAGATTTTTGTGACAGTGCGGAAGAAGATGAAAAAGAAGAATGCGTTATGGACTTCTTTGCAAATCACAATTTAGAAGAAGAGCCTAGCTGTGATTAAACAACAAAATTTATAACAATTTCCTTCTTGGGGAAGAAGTTATTAATAACAAACTCAATAACGAGTTATTTTTATAAAAAGAGGAGAGAAGTATGAAACTTCAAACATTAGTATTATCAACTGCAGTAGCTGCAGTACTAACAACATCGTCAGCATTTGCTGGTGAGAAAGTAACAGGTAAAGCAGTAGGCATCGTTAAGGGTGTTATGGAAGTTGCGGGTATTTCACGTAACCAAGATAACAAAGCAACAATCGACCCTGCATTCGCAAAGACTTCACGTCCTTGTCCACCATTCTGTATTCAACCAACTGCACCGTTCGCGCCTGCAGCAGTTGACACAGTGACTGAATTAGACGTTATTCATGCTGCACGTGATGCTGCAAATGGCGACACTTCGGTATTAGTAGTTGATGCACGTACTCCGGGTTGGGTTAAGAAAGGTACAATCCCTCACGCAGTAAACGTTCCATTTACTAAGCTTAACTCTAAGGCATTAGCTAAAGATCCTATGGCTGTAGTAGATATCTTGACAGGTACATTTGGTGTTAAGGATCTTGACGGTGTTCTAGATTACAACAATGCTAAAACTTTATACTTATTCTGTAATGGTTCATGGTGTGGTCAGTCTCCAGCTTCAATTAGAGCGCTACTTACTATGGGTTACCCTGAAAACAAGATTAAATACTACCGTGGTGGTATGAACGCTTGGAAATCTTTAGGTTTAACAACTAAGTAACTGATTCATAAAAGCACTCATACCGAGTGCTTTTTAATCTAGGAGATTAATATGAAAACTAAATTATTAGCAATTGCTATTGCTTCTGTATTTACTTTAGGTGCTCAGGCAGACTTTTTAGGTGCAGACCATAACTGGAATAACGGCTCTTCTGCAGTTAAATCTGCTAAAAAAGCTGGCAAACCAGTAGGTATCACTAAAGGTGTTTTAACAATTGCAGGTATTTCTCGTAACGCCGATAATGGCAATATGGTAGATCCAGCTTTTGCAAAGACATCACGTCCTTGTCCGCCATTTTGTATTCAGCCAACTGCACCGTTCGCGCCTGCAGCTGTTGAAACGGTTACTGAGTTAGATGTAATCAATGTGGCTCAGCTAATTTCTTTTGGTGATGCAGATAATATGATTATTGATGCACGTACTAAAGGTTGGGCAAAGAAAGGCATGATTCCTCACGCAGTGAACGTACCATTTACTAAGCTTAACTCTAAAGCGCTAGCTAAAGATCCTATGGCTGTTGTAGAGCTTATGGTTGAGAAGTTTGGTGTTAAAGATCTAGACGGCGTTCTAGATTATGACGGCGCTAAAACTTTATACCTATACTGTAATGGTTCATGGTGTGGCCAGTCGCCTGCGGCGATTCGTGCACTATTAACGATGGGTTACCCACAAAGCAAAATCAAATACTACCGTGGTGGTATGAATGATTGGAAGCTTTTGGGTTTAACAGTTAAGTAAATTGTTAACCATTGGTTTAAAAAGGGGGATGTTAATAGCATCCCTTTTTTATGTTTTTACAACTTCTTTCGCGCAAGCTGAAACAAGATTTGATCGCTGGTATCAAATTGGCTACGATTATTCACAAATGGGTCGCAATGACGACGCTTTTGAATGGATGATGCGTGCCGCTGACGGCGGACATAGTGCTGCGCAAAATAATATTGGCCTAAGTTACTTGCACGGCTTAGGTGCAGAAAAAGACGAACAAACAGCTTTTGAGTGGTTTGAGAAATCAGCCGATCAGGGTTTGTCTTATGCCCAAAGTGAGCTGGCTATGCTCTACTACGAAGGCAAAGGTGTTGAAAAAAACACCCAATTAGCACAAGATTGGTGGCTGGTTGCATCGGAGCAAGAAGATGAATATGCCCAATATAATTTGGCTTCGTTAATGTTGGAGCAGGGTGATATTAAACAGGCTTATTATTGGTTTAATCGTGCTGAGAAGAATAATCATCCAGATGCGAAAGTGGCATTGGATTTACTCAATGAAAAATATGTGGAATAAACTTATTACAATAATAGCGCTAAGCTTATCGGCAAATGCTTTTGCTTTTCTTCCGGGTTTAGAGAGTTTTCCTAAATTTCCGGAATTGCCTAAAATTGGAGATTTTGATCCAAGTTCTTTGCAAAAATTCTATAATCAATTCACCAATGCACAACCTGATTTTGAGCGTGAAAATCGTATGATTAGTGAGATTGAGGATGCAGTAATGGACGGTGATGTGGAGTATTTACCAGTTTCTAACGATAAGGAAATCTTTAGTATTTATATGGAGGCACAAGCAGAGAAGGCAAAGGGCGGTGTCATTATTCTCCATTCAAGAGGTTATCATGCCAACTGGGATAGTGTTATTAAACCGCTGAGAGTAGGCCTGACTGAAAAGGGCTGGCATAGTTTGTCTGTGCAAATGCCAGTGCTTGACAAGAAGGCCAAGTATTATGATTATGTTCCAATTTTCCCATACGCACATGAGCGAATTGAAGCCGCTATTGATTTTTATAAGCAGCTCGGTGTTGATAATATTATTTTAATATCTCATGGCTGTGGTGCGCATATGGCCATGAGTTATTTTGATAAATTTGGCGATGATAAAGTGAATGCATTTGTTGGTATAGGTATGGGTGCTACTGATTATAAGCAAAAGGTTATTAAGCGCATGCCACTTGATGCCATGTTAAAGCCAGTGTTGGATGTGTATGGTGAAAAAGATTTTCCTGGTGTTAGGCGATCGGCAGAAGACCGAAAGTGGTTAATGGATATTTCTGCAAACAAGCGTAGTACACAATTGGTGATTGAGAAGGCAGACCATTACTATAAGGAAAATGGCAGTGTGGCTGACTTGACATCGGCAATTGACACTTGGCTGGTTGGCCTTAGTGACTAAGCTTTATCTCGATTGCAGGTAGTGTAGCTCTTGGTCGGTAAAGTCAGCCATTTTTCGCGCTTCTAGATTAAAAGGCCCTCGTAGTTGTTCGCCAATATGCTTTTCAACTAACTCGTCAAAGGTTTTAATAGGGTCTATTTTTCGCACTTTGCACAAGTGGTGAAACCAAAAATTACCAATTTTTACATGTCCAATTTCATCTTGAAAAATGATATCTAGCAAACCAACCATGGGTTTAAATGTTGATTTGCTAAAGCGTTTTTGAATCTTTGGGGTTGCGTCCAGACCTCTTGCCTCTAACACACGAGGTACTAAAGCCATCCTGGCTAGCACATCATAATCCGTTTCATAAGTCATTTTCCACAAGCCATTATGCGCATCAAAATCACCATATTGATATCCTAATTCAATCAGGTAGTTATTTAGTAACTGAAAATGCTGAGACTCTTCAAAAGCAACCTGAATCCAATCTTGATAAAATTTATCAGGCATATTGCGAAAACGGTAAGCCGCATCAAGTGCTAAATTAATAGCATTAAATTCAATATGGCAAATGGCATGAATGGTTTCAATAAAGCCAATGTCCGACTGGCCTCTTTTTGGCATGCTTCCAAACCTTGCCAAGGTTGGTTTATCAGGTCTACCGGGGAATTTGACAGGATCGATGTGATATTTTGATTGATAATTAAGCAGTTGTTTATTTTTTAAATTATGAAGCTGATTTGTGATTTCAATCTTCTCAACAACATTCCCGCACATGAGTGCTTTATGGCTTAGTTCAAATGGATTCATAACACCCTGGACTGATATTGTCTACTGACCAAGAGCCAATTCTGGTTCGTATGAGTCTTAAAGTCGGAAAGCCGACGTGAGCGGTCATACGCCTTACCTGACGGTTTTTACCTTCGGTGATCTTAAGCTCAACCCAGGATGTGGGGATATCTTTGCGAAAACGTACCGGCGGCTCCCTTTCCCAAAGCCAATTAGGTGGATCGATAATACGGGCTTTTGCAGGCTTTGTTAATCCATCTTTAAGCTGAATTCCTTGACTTAGAAGTGCAATAGCCTTAGAAGTAATTGCCCCGTCAACTTGGACGATGTAAGTTTTTTCTTTATCAAATTTAGGATGTGAGATTTGATGTTGTAGTTTGCCATCGTCGGTGAGTAGCAATAAGCCTTCTGAGTCTTTATCTAATCGACCGGCAGGGTAGATATTTTTAACATTGATGTGATTGGCCAGTGTATTGCCTTCCCCACTAAATTGGCATAATACACCAAAGGGCTTGTTAAATGCATATAGCATTAATACACAACCTTGGCTCTTGCAACAAAAGCTTCTAATTGAGAGTTGGCAATACTGGTAAAAATGGGGGAAATGGCCATGTCAACAATCTTTGAAGAGAAGCTAAAGCTTAAATTAAGCTCCACTTTACAGGCCTGATCATTAAGTTTAGTAAATACCCAGGCGCCATTTAGTTGTTTAAATAGTCCTTCTTTGAGTTTCATGTCAATACGTTGATTTTTGGTTAGGGTGTTAATAGTGGTAAAACTTTGTTTTAATCCAGCTTTATTAATCTCAACCGAGGCTGTAATTTGATCATGAGTTTGCTTTAAAATGGAGGCATCTGAGCACCAGTTGAGAAATTTTGGATAATCATCAACTTGGTTGACTAATTGATACATTTGCTCAGCTGAATAAGGCACAAGAGCACTTTTAGAGAGTTGATGCATGGCAAAATCCAAAAAACCTAAAGTAAGTTCAAATACGATTGTGCTCAATAAAAAAGCACGTCATGACTATTTTATCGAACAAACACTTGAAGCTGGGCTTTCTTTGGAAGGTTGGGAGGTGAAAAGTCTAAGAGAAAATAAGGTTCAAATTAAAGAAAGCTATGTTATTTTGAAAAATGGCGAGCTGTTTTTGTTTGGCGCTCATATCTCCGCATTGCAAAGTGCCTCCACTCATGTTACTGCAGATCCAACAAGAACGAGAAAACTACTACTTAATCGTATAGAAATTAATCGCTTGAGAGAGAAAATTGAGCAAAAAGGTGCGACTGTTGTACCGTTAAAAATGTACTGGAAACGTGGGCGTGTAAAGTTAGAAATCGGCGTTGCCAAAGGTAAAAAGGCACATGACAAGCGCCAAGACGTTAAATCTAGAGATTGGCAAAGAGATAAAAATAGAGTTTTAAAAGAGAATAATAAGTAAATCGTTAAAAGTGAATCTTTCTTCACTGTTTTTTTTTGCAAATGCTTGATTTAACAGTAATTTTTTGCTTATAATTAGTAAAACTTTATTGAGTAAGAATGGTGATATTTAAACTGCATTGGAGAGATGTGCTTTACTCACTTGATATTTTTTTATAATTTTATAAACCAAAGGGGAAGAGAATGAACAAATCAGAATTAATTGATGCAATCGCATCAGCGGCAGATATTTCAAAAGCAGATGCTGGCCGTGCACTTAACGCAACAACGGATGCAATTACAGGCGCTATGGCGAGTGGCGATGGCGTACAACTAACCGGTTTTGGTTCGTTTGTTGTTAGAGATCGCGCAGCACGCACGGGTCGCAACCCACAAACGGGTGCAACAATTCAAATTAAGGCCTCTAAAGTAGCTGCTTTTAAAGCAGGTAAGGCGCTTAAAGATGCAGTTAACGGCTAAACCTTAACTTTCTGTATCGTGATAAAGGCACCTTCGGGTGCTTTTTTTGAGCCTAAAGTTTGGTAAAATAACAATTTTATCCAATCTATCATTCAGTGGAGATACCTATGGAGCGTACACTATCAATTATTAAGCCAGATGCAGTTTCAAAAAATGTTATTGGTCAAATTTATACTCGTTTTGAAGCGGCCGGTTTTAAAATTGTTGCTGCAAAAATGCTGCACTTAGATGAACAATTAGCCGGTGGATTTTATGCCGTACATAAGGATCGTCCTTTTTATGGTGAGCTGGTTGCATTTATGACCTCTGGCCCCGTTATGGTTCAGGTATTGGAAGCTGACAACGCAGTTGCCAAGCACCGTGAAATCATGGGCGCAACCAATCCTAAAGAAGCGGCAGCTGGAACGATTCGTGCGGATTTTGCACAATCTTTAGATGAAAACGCAGTTCATGGGTCTGATTCACTAGAAAATGCCGCCATTGAAATTGAATATTTCTTTGGTGCAGACGGTGTCTGCCCCAGAACGCGTTAACTTTTGCTAATTAATACCGTTCAAATAGTACACCTTCCTGCGCTGTTTTAGTTATGCAAAGTAAAATAAATCTACTCAATCTTAATCAAAAAGCACTAGACGAATTCTTTAAAAAGCTTGGTGAGAAGTCTTATCGCACTAAGCAAATAATGAAATGGATTTACAAAGACCAGGTGTTTGATTTTGATCAAATGCTCAATCTGAGTAAAAAATTAAGAGAGCAGCTTAAAGAAATTTCTTGTATCGAGTTTCCGAGTGTGGTCAGCAAGAGTCATGCATTAGATGGTGTGATCAAATGGGTGGTTGAGCTTGGCGGCGAAAATCATGTTGAGATGGTCTATATTCCAGAAAAAGACCGGGGCACACTGTGCATTTCTTCTCAAGTTGGCTGCGCACTCGCCTGTACTTTTTGTTCAACGGGGTACCAGGGTTTTAACCGAAACCTTTCAACAGCAGAAATAATTGCTCAAGTATTGATTGCTAATTTACACTTAAATCCGGCTGGCAAGCGCATATCGAATGTCGTTTTTATGGGCATGGGTGAGCCAATGCTTAATGAAGAAGCGGTTTATAGTGCGTGTGATTTATTAATGGATGATCTATCTTTTGGATTATCTCGACGTCGAGTCACCATTTCTAGCTCGGGTGTAGTGCCTGCTTTAGAGCGAATGAGTGAGCGAGTTCCTGTGAGTTTAGCCATTTCCCTACACGCGCCGAATAATACCTTGCGTGATGAGTTGGTACCTATTAATAAAAAATATCCAATTGAAGCGTTAATGAAGGCCTGCGATGTGTATCTCAATGCGGGTACACAAGAGCGGCACATTTTGTTTGAGTACGTTATGCTAAAAGGCGTGAATGATTCATCAGAACATGCGCAGCAACTAGCCCAGCTTTTAAAAGGCGTGTCAGCCAAGGTTAATTTAATTCCTTTTAATCCATTTTCTGAATCTGAGTATCAGACATCCAGTATTAAGACTGTTGAAAATTTTCAAAATATTTTATTTTCTAAAGGTATTCGTACCATGACTAGACGCACCCGTGGCGAAGATGTGGATGCCGCTTGCGGACAATTAGCCGGAAAAGTAAAAGACAAAACCAAGCGAACGCATGCTAGACGGGATTGACTACTACCCGCGTAAAAAAAAACGCCAACCAAAGTTAAAAATATGGGTGTTAATACTGAGTGTTTTTTTCATAGGGTTGTATGGATATCAGGCTTCTGAAAATACCACCAAAAAGGTTAACGACAATACTTTAATTGTGATTAGCAAGGGAAAAAAGCCAGTAGAAGAAAAGGCGGATAGCGTTATAATTAAATCTAATCAAGCATATCAGCAGACTGAGATTGATCGTCGAGTTAAAAGTGATCGAGGCTTAGATGAATTAATTCAAACATTTAAACAGCAATGAAACCTATACATACCATTAGTAGAAGAAAGTCTCGACAAATTTTTGTAGGCAATGTTGCTATTGGTGGCGATGCGCCAATCTCTGTGCAGAGTATGACCAACACGCAAACCACAGATGTGACAGCAACCCTAAAGCAAATTAAGGCAATTGAAGAGGCGGGTGCTGATTTAGTGCGTGTTTCTGTGCCCACTATGGAAGCAGCTGAGGCATTTAAAGAAATTAAAGCACAGGCTAATATTCCGCTGATTACGGATATCCATTTTGATTATAAGATTGCCCTTAAAGTGGCAGAATATGGCGCAGATTGCTTGCGCATTAATCCGGGTAATATTGGCCGTGAAGATCGTATTCGTGAAGTGGTTGCTTCTGCTAAAGATCATGGTATTCCAATTCGTATCGGTGTTAATGCAGGATCTTTAGAAAAAGATTTACAAAAAAAATATACTGAGCCTACGCCTGAAGCTATGGTTGAATCAGCTTTTAGACATATTGATATTTTGGATCGACTGAATTTTGACAATTTCAAAATCTCTCTTAAGGCCAGTGAAATTTTCATGACTGTTTTTGCTTATCAGCAGCTAGCCTCTCAAATTGATAATCCGCTACATTTAGGCATTACCGAAGCAGGATCATTACGCTCAGGCACTGTTAAGTCCTCTATTGGCTTAGGATTGTTGTTGTCTGAAGGAATTGGCGATACGATTCGAGTGTCGCTAGCGTCTGATCCAGTTGATGAAGTGCGTGTTGGCTTCGATATCTTAAAATCATTAAATTTAAGACAAAAAGGCGTGAATCTAATTGCTTGTCCTTCATGCTCTCGTCAAAAATTCGATGTTATTAAAGTGGTTAACGAATTAGAGGCTCGATTGGAAGATATTAAAGAGCCAATCGATGCGGCAGTGATTGGTTGCGTGGTGAATGGTCCAGGTGAGGCTAAAGCAGTATCAGTAGGATTAACTGGTGGAGAGCCAAACCTGATGTATGTTGATGGAAAGACGGATCAAAAAGTTAGCAACGAATCGTTGGTCGATACTTTAGAGGAAAAAATCAGAGCTCAACTCAAACTTAATTTGAATAATTTATAGCTTTTTTGAGCGTCTATAAACTCTAAATCGATAAATAAATTGTACGCCAAAATAGCCAATCAATGCACTCACCACTGAAACAATCAAACAACCCAATAAAAAGGGCTGCCAAATTGTATCAAAAACTTGCCAAACGTACTCAAGTGACATTATAAAATCAGCCTCAATTTGTACGTTAAGTAGCCAGGCGCCAAGTTTATAACAGCCGTAGTAAATTGCAGGCATGGTTAGTGGATTAGTAATCCAAACAAGCGCAATAGATAAGGGTAGGTTAGCACTGAAGATAACCGCACCTGGTGCAGCGAGTAACATCTGAAAAGGGACAGGGATAAACGCAAAAAATAGTCCAACTGCAAAAGCCTTAGAGATTGATTTTCGATTGAAATTCCATAAACTAGGGTCGTGTAAGTGTTTACTAAGCCAGCCTAAGTGTTTATGATTTTTAATTTCATGAGGCTTTGGGCTGTAACGTTTTAAGAGTTTTTTCATGTTTGGCTAACAGCGATAATAGCCTTGGCATCTAAGCCGTACAATGCGTGCAGTTGAGATTGCGAACCTTGTTCGGTAAAGACATCAGGCAGGCCAAGAATTTTAAGAGAAGTGTTAATTCCTTGCTGATGAAAAAACTCACTAACACCACTACCAGCGCCACCTTTGATGGCATTATCTTCAATAGAGATAAAATGAGTATGCGTTTTACTAAGCTCAATCAATAGCGCCTCATCAAGCGGCTTAACAAAGCGCATGTCAACGACGGTTGCATTAATTGAATCTGCTGCGTCTAGGGCGTAATCCAGCATAGTTCCGAAAGCTAAAATTGCAATATTAGCACCACGTCGAACCACATCAGCTTTGCCAATTTGAATTCTCTCAGTACTGACATAATCTGTAATGCTTGAAGTGCCTCTTGGGTAACGTACACAGACAGACCCTTGAGTGTTAAAAGCGGTATTAAGCATTTGGTATAGCTGAATTGAGTTGCTTGGAGACATGATGACCAAGCTTGGAATGCAGCGTAGAAAGCTTAAATCAAAGCTTCCTGCGTGAGTAGCGCCATCACTACCAACCAGTCCAGCGCGATCAATGGCAAAAACTACATCTAAATTTTGTAAAGCAATGTCGTGAATAAGCTGATCATAGCCTCGTTGTAAAAAGGTGGAGTAGATGGCGACAACAGGTTTAAATCCTTGCACTGCTAATCCGCCAGCAAAAGTAATGGCGTGCTGTTCAGCAATACCGACATCAAAATATTGACTAGGATAATCCCTCTCAAAATCACTCATGCCAGAGCCGGTGCACATGGCAGGTGTAATGGCGATAAGCTCTTTATTTTCACTCGCTGTATTATTGATCCAAGTGCCAAAAACATCACTATAGTTTGGCAATGTGCTGGTGTTTGCTTGGGCAGGGGCGACACCGTGGAATTTGCATGGGTCTTGCTCTGCACTTTCAAGACCGTAGCCTTTTTTAGTGATAATGTGTAAGAGACGTGGCTTATCCTGAAGTTGTAAGTTCTGTAAAGTTTTAATTAAAGTTGGTAAATCATGACCATCAATGGGTCCAAAATAATCAAGCCCTAACTCTTCAAATAGCGTGCTCGGCAGTACCATGCCTTTTAGGTGCTCTTCTGAGCGCTTGGCAAATTCATGAATAATGGGCACTTTTTCAAGAAAATCTAGTGATTTGGTTTTCATGGTTGAGTACACTTTTCCAGAAATAAGCTTGGTTAAGTACTTATTCATGGCGCCAACATTTTTAGAGATACTCATGTCATTATCATTTAAGATAATTAACAAATCAGCATTTGAATCTCCCGCGTGATTGAGCGCTTCAAATGACATGCCGCCAGTTAAGGCGCCATCACCAATCACAGCTACAGACTTTTTTTGATTATGATGTAGACGGTTGCCAATCGCAATACCAAGTGCTGCGCTAATCGATGTTGAAGAGTGTCCAGCACCAAAGCTATCATGCTCACTTTCACTGCGCTTGGTAAAGCCAGATAAGCCATCTTTTTGACGTAAGGTTGGCATTTTGTCGAGCCGACCAGTTAGGATTTTGTGTGTATAGGCCTGATGACCTACGTCAAATACAAAGCTATCTTCAGGGGTATCAAATACATAATGCATAGCAATTGTCATCTCAATCGTACCCAAATTTGGCGCCAAATGACCGCCGGTTTTTTGGATGTTTTCAATTAAGAATTCACGAATTTCACCTGCTAAGGATTGTAACTGATCTAAATCGAGTTTTTTGATATCCTGTGGCGAGTGGATTTGATCAAGCACGCTAATATAACCTTGTTACAAAGAATGACATTATACGTGAGTGGACTTATTATCTACCAAGAAGGGCGACGGATTTTTTGATCAGGGTCCTTTTTAATATTTTTGTTTTTGATGGTGATTTTTTCATCAAAATTTCGAGCAATAAAGCCAAGTTCTGGCTTTATTTCTGGCATTGGAATCCAAACTCGGTAGCCACTACCTTTGGCGACATCGAGCACTTCATTGTACTCAGTCACCATAGATTCAACTTCAGTATTAAAACATCCGTCTGGCAAAACCACTTCGATAGAATCCCCCACGCTGAATTTATTCTTGGCTTCAATTAAAGCCTTGCCATCTTTATAATCTAGAATTTCCCCCACTACTTGTTGTTTGTGTGAGCGTGAGTAATTGTCAAAATAGGTCTGTAACTCTTCAGGTTGGTGCCTACGGTAGAAGCCATCAGTGTAGCCACGATTAGCTAGATTTTCTAAAACACCAAAAGCTTCCGGGTTAAATTCTCGTCCAGCAACTGCATCGTCAATCGCTTGGCGATAAACCTGAGCAGTTCGAGCTGCGTAGTAGTGTGACTTAGTTCTACCCTCAATTTTTAAAGAATCAATACCCATTTTGGTTAAGGTATGCACGTGCTCGATAGCGCGCAAATCTTTGGAATTCATGATGTAAGTGCCGTGCTCATCTTCATAGGCAGGCATCTGCTCACCTGGGCGACCTTCCTCTTCTAGTAGGACAACCTGGTCAATCGGCGCCTTAATCTCAACAGCCTTGATATCGCCTTCAATGGTTTCCTGCGCTTCTTTAACATCATATTTCCATCTGCAAGAGTTGGTGCATGATCCCTGGTTTGGATCACGGTGATTGAAATAACCCGACAATAAACAGCGTCCAGAATAGGCAATGCAAAGCGCACCATGTACAAACACTTCTAGCTCAATATCAGGGCACTCTTGGCGTATCTCTTGAACCTCATCCAACGATAACTCTCGAGATAGAATAATACGGCTAATACCTGCATTTTTCCAAAATTTAACCGTAGCATAATTAATAGCATTGGCCTGTACAGAAAGATGAATAACTTGCTCTGGAAACTTTTCTTTAACCATCATAATCAAACCGGGATCAGCCATAATGAGCGCATCAGGTTTGAGCGCAATTACGGGCTCAATATCTTTCATGTAGGTCTTGATCTTGGCATTATGCGGAATGATATTGGATGCAACAAAAAATTTCTTATTATTGTCATGCGCCTCAGTAATACCTTGTTTTAGCGTATCAAAATCAAAAGAATTATTACGCACTCGAAGTGAGTATCTAGGTTGCCCTGCGTAAACAGCGTCTGCACCATACGCATAAGCATAGCGCATGTGTTTTAGCGAGCCTGCAGGGGAGAGTAATTCAGGTCTATTCATGTTGGCTATTTTATCATCGGATGTGTACGAATTAACCTTATGTATAATGTTGCAATATGTTTACCAGAAACGACATTCCAAAACTTAAACAAGACCTAATTATTGAGTCAAATTTACTTGACCATGCGTTAAAGTTAAAAACCCGTTGGGGGGTTTTTAGCCCCAGAGCAATTGACGATGGTACAGTGATGTTTATGCAATATCTTGATATTGCTAAGGCAGATAAGTGTCTAGATTTAGGCTGTGGTTACGGCCCTATTGGTTTAAGTGTGGCCAAATCTTGCCCTGAAGGGGAGGTGCACATGGTCGATAAAGATTTTATCGCAGTTGAACTGTCCAACACTAACGCCAAGCTTAATCATATTAATAACGCTGAAGCTTATTTATCTGATGCGTTTTCAGCTGTCAATAAGCAAAATTATTTTGATCAAGTGCTATCTAATGTGCCAGCCAAAGTGGGGCGTGAGCAGCTTAGCATTATTTTGTATGATGCTTATGACGCTTTAAAACCGGGTGGTAAAATTACTTTTGTAACTATTAATGGCTTGCGACATTTTATTAAAGATAACTTTAAATCGGTCTTTGGTAATTATAAAAAACTTAAGCAAGGGCAAAAATACACAATTGCACAAGCAATTAAATTATAAAAGTCTAATATACGAGTACAATACTCGGTAATTTATTAATCATTAGGAGTTAAACCATGGATGTAATGGAAAGAATTCAAGCACAAGTAGACAGCGCACCTGTTGTTCTTTACATGAAAGGCACACCACAATTTCCACAGTGTGGATTTTCTGCAACAGCAGCACAAACATTAGCTTCTACGGGTGTTGAGTTTGCTTACGTAAATATCTTTGAAGATCAGGAAGTGATGCAAAACTTACCTGCTTTTCAAGATTGGCCAACATTTCCACAAATTTACTTTAACTCTGAATTAATGGGTGGTGGTGATATTATTGTTGAAATGGCAGAAATGGGTAGCCTAAAAGGCGCCATGGAAGAAGCGGTAGAAAGGTTTAGTAAAAAATAATCTTCGCCTTTTACTTTCTGATTGCGCTAGATTTTAAAAAAAAGTATTCAATTGTATAGTTTTACTACACGCTTTCATATTTTTAAAATCCGCCTTACATAAAGAAAAAACTTGTTTATTCAGTGTTAACACCATGAGTTATTTATAAGTTTTGCAACTTGTGACCATGTTCTTTAAGCCAGCTTTTGCTGGCTTTATAGTTTGGGAGTATTTGCCCAACTAAATGCCAAAAATCCTTTGAGTGATTCTTATGAATGGTATGGCATAACTCATGCACAATTACATAATCAACCACACTCATTGGCGCCATTATGAGCAAATAATTTAGGTTAATGTTATTTGCACTACTACATGACCCCCATAAGGTTTTTTGAGTTTTTAGCCGTACCTGGTTGTAATTAAGGTGATGCTTTTTTGCATAATATTCAAGACGTGGTAGGGCGATCTTTTTAAAAGCCGCCTTGTAGTAAGCTAAAAATTCTTGTTTACCGCCCGTGCTAAGGCTAAATGTCTGCCCATCAAACCTTAGTCCTTTCGCATTAGCTGTGTCAATATTTAGTGGGTATTCATTACCTAAATATAAGAATTTTTTACCTTCTGTGTAGCTAGGTTTTCGGGGTTTATTGGCATGCATAGAGCTTGATTTCTTATCAATCCAATCAGATTTTTCATCAATAAATTGCTCTATTTTTTTAACCGATAACCGATTCGGCGCTCGCACAATCAGCTCAGCATTTTGGTTAATTTGCAAACTTAAGGTTTTACGCTGTGAGCGAATCAGTTGATAGTCCACAATTAATATTTAACCTTATAAAATCTCTCATTCATGAAATTTCCGAATTTTTCCAATACTATTGCTTTCAGTAGTGTCATAAGGGTCAAAAAAAACTATAAAAGCATCAATTTACGCCCATTTTATGAGAAGACAAGGCCTGTCCAGATGCTTCTGATACGGATAAAGCGTATCTTAAAGTAATGTTTTCATGATTTGTATTATTTTTGAAATTTTTTAATCAACCCAAGCTCTAGCATTTTCAAACATTCTCATCCACGGACTACGCTCATCCCAATCTTTTGGATGGTGTGAGTGTTGCACAGCTCTAAATACACGCTCAGGATGCGGCATCATAATGGTGACGCGTCCAGAATCGTTAGTCACACCGGCAGTTGCTAGGTCTGATCCATTTGGATTATGCGGGTAAGTTTGGGTGGTATTACCTTGATGGTCAACATACTGTAAAGCGATATTATTTGAATTGCCAGTAAAGCTTGCTTTACCTTCGCCATGGGCAATGGCAATTGGCATGATAGAATCTTGCATACCGTTTAGGAATATGGAGTTAGACTTGCCAATTTTAACACTGGAGAATCGCGCTTCAAATTGCTCAGAAACATTACGAGAAAAGCTTGGCCAGTTTTGTGCGCCAGGGATGATTTCGCTGAGGTTTGAAATCATCTGACAGCCATTACACACACCCAGGGCGAAGCTATCATCACGATTAAAGAATGCTTCAAAATCCTCTTTGGCACGTGCGTTGTAAAGAATTGAGCTTGCCCAGCCGCGACCTGCACCGAGTACATCTCCGTAAGAGAAGCCACCACAAGCCACAAAGCCTTTGAATTCATCTAGGGATAATCTACCTGATAGAATGTCACTCATGTGCACATCAATCGCATCAAACTCAGCTCTATCGAACGCAGCGCCCATTTCCACTTGACCATTAACACCTTGCTCCCTCAGGATGGCGATTTTTGGCTTAACATTGGTTTTGATATATGGCGCTACAACAGACTGATTAAGGTCAAAACTTAGATCGGTTTTGATACCATTGGTTGTTTGACTGATCGCGTCAAATTCTTGCTGGGCGCAGTCAGGGTTATCTCTAAGTTTGGCAATTTGGTAAGAAGTTGAAGACCAAAGTGCATGTAGCTCAGCACGAGGCTGAGAATAAATCACTGAGTTATTGGTTGTAATTTCAATGGTATCGGCATCATTGATACTGGCAATGGTGTGCGTACAATTGGACAACCCTGCGGCATTTAAAGCATCACTAACAGCTTGTCTGTTTTCAGACTTAACCTGAATGACACAACCTAGCTCCTCATTAAATAGTGACTCAATACTGCTATCAGTGTTGATGGTTAAGCCGCAATGTGAGGCAAAAGCCATTTCCAATAAGGTAGTGATAACACCACCGTCAGAGCGGTCATGATAGGCGCTAATTAAATTGTCTTTGTTGAGCTGGTTAATAACCGTAAAGAAACTCTTAAATAGGGCTGAGTCATCAAGATTTGGCGCAGTGTTGCCAATCTGGTTATATACTTGAGCTAAGCACGATCCACCCATTCTATTTTGACCAAAACCAAGATCGATTAACAATAACTCTGAATCTGATTCAGTATCTAGTAAAGGGGTTTTTTGCGCTCTAACATCTAGTGTTTTTGAAAAAGCTGTAATAATGAGTGACAAAGGCGAGGTGACAGACTTGTCTTCGCCATTTTCATCCCAAGAGCTTTTCATACTCATTGAGTCTTTACCAACTGGCACGGTTAATCCTAGTTCAGGGCATAAATCCATACCCACAGCTTTAACAGCCTCAAAGAGTTTAGCATCTTCACCTTTGTGTCCGCTGGCACTCATCCAGTTTGCACTCAGACTAATGTCATGGATATCTTCAACATAACCACCGAGCATATTGGTTAGCGCTTCACCAATCGTCATGCGTGCTGCAGAATTTGCATCACATAGGGCTAATGGTGTGCGCTCACCAAGTGACATGATCTCGCCTTTATAGCCAACATAATCAGAAATAGAAATAGCACAATCAGCCACTGGCACCTGCCATGGACCGACAAATTGATCCCTAGCTACCATGCCTGTTACACTTCGATCGCCAATGGTGATAAGGAAATTTTTGCTGGCAACAGTAGGAAGCTGTAAGATTCTATTAATAGCTTCATCAAGCTTTATGTTGCTAGTATCTAATGGATTTAGGTTAATGTCTTGGGTACTGGCATCAATGTTAGTTTTTGGCGGGTTACCCAATAAAACAGACATCGGCATATCAATTGGCGTGTCTTCAAATAGCTTATCACTTAAGACTAGCTCTTGTTCTTTGGTAGATTCACCCAATACGGCAAAAGGTGCACGCTCACGTGTACAGATGTTTTCAAATAAAGCCAAACTTTCTGGGGCAATAGCAAGAACATAACGCTCTTGTGATTCGTTACACCATATCTCAAGTGGCGACATTTGATTGTCATCATTTGGAATGTTGCGCAACTCAAAACGACCGCCACGTCCAGAATCGTTTACTAGTTCTGGTAGGCCGTTAGATAAGCCACCCGCACCAATATCATGAATTGAGATAATTGGATTGCTATCGCCTAAATTGGCACAGCGATCAATTACCTCTTGGGCGCGTCTTTCCATCTCAGGGTTGGCACGCTGAACCGAGGCAAAATCTAAATCTTCACTTTGCTCACCACTCTTAATTGAAGAAGCTGCGCCACCACCCAGGCCAATGAGCATAGCAGGACCACCAAGTACAATGATTTTACTGCCAACAGGGATTTCACCTTTTTTAATGTGTTGCTCTTGAATATGCCCCAAACCACCGGCTAACATAATTGGTTTGTGGTAGCCACGAACATCACCCTCTGGGGTGTCTTGTTCGTAAGTTCTAAAATAGCCCAAGGTGTTAGGGCGGCCAAATTCGTTGTTAAAGGCGGCAGCGCCAATCGGACCTTCCAGCATAATATCGAGTGCTGAAACAATTTGAGAAGGCTTGCCATGCTCAACTTCCCAAGCTTGAGTGGCGTTGTCAATTTTTAAATTTGAAACACTAAATCCGCACAAACCCACTTTAGGTTTAGAGCCTTGACCGGTGGCACCTTCATCACGAATTTCACCACCTGAGCCAGTTGCTGCACCAGGGTGTGGGGCAATAGCGGTAGGGTGGTTGTGAGTTTCAACCTTCATTAATATCGCTCTGTGTTCGTTGGAGCTGACATATTTACCATTTTCATCGGCATAAAAACGTTCACCTTCAAGACCTGCCATAACAGCTGAGTTGTCTGAGTAGACACTGAGCAATCCTTCAGGATGCTTGTGATAGGTGTTGCGAATCATGGAGAAAAGACTTTTTGCTTGTTCGATTCCGTCAACCGTCCAATCGGCGTTAAAAATTTTGTGACGACAATGTTCAGAGTTTGCTTGTGCAAACATCATGAGCTCAATGTCAGTTGGGTTGCGCTCTAACTTTGTAAAGCTTTCTAGTAAATAGTCAATTTCACTATTCGATAGGGCAAGTCCAAGTTCGGCATTGGTTTTTTCTAGGGCTTTTTTACCTTGAGTTAAAATATCAACACTGGCAAATGGCTGAGGCTCAAAATGATCAAACAGGGTGTGTGCATCTTCTATATTACTAAGTTCTGACTCTGTCATTTTATCCATAACACAAGCTAAAACTTTTGCTTGATTGGTGATTTCAGCATCAAAATGATAAATAACAGCACGCTCTATACGCTTGATTTGCGATAGATCACATAAGTGCATGATATCAGTTGCCTTGGAAGACCAAGGAGAAATGGTACCAAGTCTTGGAATGATAATAAGACTTGATACTGCGTTGTTAATACTGAGTGAATCGCTATAAGCTAGTAGTTGGGCAAGTTGTTTTGTTTTGTTTTCATCAAGACTATGATTAAGGTCGGCAAAGTGAATAAACTCAGTGCCCAATAAGCCTAATCCTGCTTGAGCTTGAGTAATCTTTAACTGTAAAGCTTTAGTCTTAAAGGTGCCTAATGCACGAATACCTTGATGAATGTGAATCATAATTGTGCCATCACCTCGTCAGAGATATCAGCGTTGTGATAGACCTCTTGAGTGTCGTCTAAATCCTCTAATCGATCAATCAGTTTCATGAATTTTTCTGCATCCCCTAAATTAAGCTCAACTCGATTTGCCGGCTCCATAGTGACTTCAGCATGGCTAGACTCTAACCCCGCTTCAGTTAGTGCATCTTTTACGGTGAAGAAATCTTCAGGAGAGGTTAATACGTCAATTGATCCATCGTCATTGGTAACTACGTCATCTGCGCCTGCGTCGAGTGCAGCTTCCATGATGGCGTCTTCATTGGCACCAGTAGCAAAGCTAATAAAACCTTGCTTGGTAAATAAATAAGACACGGAGCCATCAGTGCCTAAATTGCCACCATGTTTAGTAAAGGCGTGACGCACATCGGCAACTGTACGATTGCGATTATCGGTTAGCGTATCCACCATAATAGCAGTGCCACCAAGGCCGTAACCCTCATAGCGTACTTCATCATAGTTTTCACCTTCTAAATCGCCACTACCGCGCTTAACTGCACTTTCAATAGTGTCACGCTTCATGTTGGCAGCAAGTGCTTTATCGATGACCATTCTCAGGCCTGGATTGTTTTCAATGACACCGCCACCAGCTTTGGCAGCAATAACAATTTCCTTAATAAGTTTGGTGAATACCTTCCCGCGCTTGGCATCTTGAGCACCTTTTCTGTGCTGAATATTGTGCCATTTAGAATGTCCTGCCATGATTAATGTCTCCGAAAATATGAGTAGTTTGGATTTTACCGTTTATGCAGTAAAGTCGAGTAATTTTTGTATGGAATTTTTTGCTTTTTGATTAATAGAAGGGTCAATTTTTATTTCGTTATTTCCAAATTTGATTGTGTTTAAGCAGTTATCCAGTGTGTTCATTGCCATCCATTCACAGTGTGCACAAGACTCACAATCGGCACCTTGGCCTGCAGTAGGCGCTTCGATTAGGGTTTTATTCGGTGCAACCTCACGCATTTTATGAAAAATACCATTGTCAGTCGCCACAATAAAAGTTTGTTCGTCGCGATCTCTAACAGCATTAATGAGTGCCGTAGTTGAGCCAACAACATCAGCTAAATCAACCACTTCTTGTGGCGATTCAGGATGAACCAAGACACCCGCTTCAGGGTGGTGGGCTTTTAGGTTGGCCAATGCGTCTGCTTTAAAGCGCTCATGAATAACACAAGAACCTTGCCATAGTAGCATGTCAGCACCAGTTTCTTGCTGGACATAATTACCCAGGTGTTTATCTGGCGCCCAAAGAATTTTCTTACCTTGTTGTTTAAGGTTTTTGATTACTATTAAGGCACTACCTGAGGTGACTACCCAGTCAGCTCTTGCTTTAACCTCAGCAGAGGTGTTAGCATAAACCACCACAGTGCGATCAGGATGCTGATCGCAAAATTTTGAAAATTCATCAATAGGGCAATCTTCATCAAGTGAGCAAGTGGCTTGTTCGTCTAGTACTAACACGGTTTTTTCCGGAGAAAGGATTTTAGCCGTTTCCCCCATAAATTTAACCCCGGCAACGACAATGGTATCTGCTGTAGAACTTTGACCAAAACGCGCCATCTCTAAAGAATCTGAAACAATGCCACCAGTTTCTTCAGCTAAAGTTTGTAGTTCAGAGCTAACGTAATAGTGCGCCACTAAAACAGCATTTTTAGCTTTTAATTCTGTCTTGATTTGATCGGTAATGCTCACAAAAACTAATCTTTTTTCGGCAAGCTCACTTGTACACTTAATTCTCTAAGTACTTTTCTTGGCACTTGTGCAGGTGCATCGGTTAATAAACAAGCCGCTGTTTGAGTTTTAGGGAAGGCAATAACATCACGAATAGAATCACTACCTGTCATAATCATAACAAGTCGATCCAGGCCAAATGCCATGCCACCATGTGGAGGACAGCCGTACTCTAGAGCATCAAGTAAAAAGCCAAATTTATCTTGCGCATCTTCATCAGA
Source organism: Candidatus Thioglobus sp. (assembly GCA_018644675.1). Classification (GTDB taxonomy): domain Bacteria; phylum Pseudomonadota; class Gammaproteobacteria; order PS1; family Pseudothioglobaceae; genus Thioglobus_A. Next base: position 6,843 of record JABGQC010000013.1, on the reverse strand, counting down.
AATACCTAGCAGTTTCAAGACGGTTTGTTGCATTTCAACCTGGTGAATACGAATCGATCCGCCACCTACTTCAGAGCCATTAATAACCAAATCATAAGCTCTTGATAAAGCGGTTGGGGCGGTTTTCTCTAGTGTTTGAGCATCAACGCTTGGCGCGGTGAATGGATGGTGAATAGCGCTTAAAGAGCCGTCATCATTTTCGTCAAACATTGGGAAATCAACCACCCAAATTGGCGCCCATTTTTTATCAAATAAATCTAAATCTTTAGCCAGCTGCTCGCGTAAGTTTCCTAATGCTTCGTTAACGATTTTAGTTTTGTCCGCACCGAAGAAAATAATATCACCAGTTTGTGCGCCTGTCATTTCAATTACTTTTGCAGTGATATCATCACCTAAGAATTTTAAAATTGGTGAGGCTGGACCATCTTCATTTAGCTTAATATAAGCCAAGCCTTTGGCGCCATAGATGCTGACGTATTTGGTGTATTTATCAATTTTCTTGCGACTGATTGTTGCACCACCTGGAACGCGCAAAGCAGCAACACGAGATCCTTCACTGCTGGCAGGGCCAGAAAATACTTTAAAATCAACCCCTTGCATAAGTTCATCGATATCTGTCATTTGCATGGAAATACGCATATCAGGGCGATCAACACCATATAGGTGCATGGCATCTGCATAAGTAATACTTGGGAATTTGTCACCCAAATCAACGTCAATGGCTGATTTAAACATGCCGCGAGTTAGCTCTTCCATCATCGCCATAATTTCATCTTCGTTCATGAATGACGTTTCAACATCAAGCTGGGTGAATTCTGGTTGACGATCAGCACGCAAATCTTCGTCTCTAAAGCATTTAACGATTTGATAGTAACGCTCAAAACCTGACATCATTAACAGCTGTTTGAATAGTTGCGGTGATTGTGGCAGTGCAAAGAATTCACCTGGATGAGTGCGAGAAGGCACTAAATAATCACGCGCACCTTCAGGGGTGGCTTTGGTTAAAAAAGGCGTTTCAATATCTAGGAAGTCGTTGTTATCCATAAACTCACGCATAAAGTGCGTTACCTTTGAGCGTAGACGCATGCGTTTTTGCATGGCATCACTGCGTAGATCTAGGTATCGATACTTTAGGCGCACTTCTTCAGAAGTGTCTGTTGCATCAATTTGGAATGGTACTGGCTTTGAAGTGTTAAGAATCTCAATATGATCAGCAACGATTTCAATCCCACCTGAGGCTAGCTTTGGATTTGTCATTCCTTCGCCACGAGCAATTACTGAGCCCGTAATTTTTAAGACGAATTCGTTACGAATGCTTTCGGCCAAAGAAAAATCGCTGTTATCTGGATTGATCACCACCTGGGCAATGCCGCGTTTATCGCGCATGTCTAAAAAGATAACGCCACCATGATCTCGGCGACGGTTGACCCAGCCGCAAATTTCAACAGTTTGACCGATATTTTCTTGGTTTAATTCGCCACAATAGTTCGTTCTCATAGTTTTATCCTTTTGGTAATTCGTTTGGTTCTACCACACCGGTAGAGATAATTAGTTTAAATGCTTCGTCAACACTCATGTCTAGTTCAATTATTTCAGCTTTTGGTAGCATGATAAAAAAACCAGAGGTTGGATTTGGGGTGGTTGGTACGTAAATATTAATAATTTCTTCGCCAATCTTGTTAGCAACTTCACCTTGGTAGGTGCCCGTTTGAAAGGCGATTGTCCATAGACCTTTACGCGGATATTCAACTAAAACTGCTTTCTTAAAGCTGTTTCCAGTGGGGCTGAGTACAGTATCAGAGAGTTGTTTTAGAGCTTTGTAAATGCCACGAAACCCTGGGATTCTGTTGAGTAGCTGCTCCCATAATTCGACCAGCTTTCTACCGATAAAATTACTCACTAAAGCGCCAGTAAAGATCAGAATTAGTATTACCCAAACAATACCAGATCCAGGAATACTACCCTCGAGGTTGAATAATGATTCGGGTAAATACTCAGGCGGTACAATATCGTTAACCAATTCTAAAAAGAACTTGATAACAACAATACTTAATCCTAGTGGAATCCAGAAAAGTAGGCCAGAAATGAAATAGTTTCTTAGGTTTTTCAACGCTTACAGTTGGGTAGTCATAAAAAGTACTTATTTTAGCATAAGCAGCTATAAGGTTAGATGTCCTCTTCGGCTCTAAGTGTAAGGATTTCGTAACCATTTTTGGTTACTAAAATTGTATGCTCCCATTGTGCTGATAATGAGCGATCTTTAGTGGTTACTGTCCAGCCATCAACCTTAGAAGTGGCCACTTCAAAACTACCAATATTAACCATGGGCTCAATAGTGAATGTCATGCCTTGTTCAAGGACTGGGCTAGTATTGACATTGCCATCATCGTAATGCACTACTTGAGGTTCTGAGTGAAATTTAAGGCCAATGCCGTGACCACAATAATCATGCACAATTGAATAATTATTATTTTGCGCGTGGGCGCCAATAGCAATGCCAATTTCACCCAGTCTAATACCTGGTTTTACTTTTTTGATACCAATGTATAAACATTCTTGTGCAATGCGACAAATACGCTGAGCCTTAACGCTGGCCTTGCCAATTACAAACATTTTTGAGGTGTCGCCGTGATAATCGTCTTTAATGACAGTGATGTCAATATTGACGATATCTCCTTTTTTGAGTAATTTATCTGAAGGAATGCCGTGACAAACGACGTTATTAATACTGGTACAGATTGACTTTGGAAATCCGTGATAATCAAGTGGTGCAGGAATGGCACCTTGTTCATTGATGATATAGTCGTGGCAAATTTTGTCGAGTTCATCGGTGCTAATGCCAGCCTTAACAAAAGGTGTGATCATCTCTAAAACCTCTGCAGCTAGGCGCCCAGCTGTACGCATTTTTTCGATTTCGTCAGCTGATTTAATATCAATAGCCATGTTTTATTTGCCTAATGTTGTTTCACGGTTTTCCAAGGCTTTAATGCGATCTTCAATAGGAGGGTGTGAAGAAAACCAAGAGGCAAAGCCTTTTTTATCGTTAATGCCAAAGGCTGCCATTTGCTCAGGCAGTGCTTCTGGCTCTACTTGGCCAAGGCGTTTTAATGCACCGATCATATTTTGATGTCCAGCCAAATCTGCTCCGCCCGTATCAGCCACAAATTCACGCTTGCGCGACACATACATTACAATCGTTGAGGCTAAAATTGATAAGACGATTTGGGCAAATAAAGTGGTGACAAAGTAGCCGATACCATGTCCGCGTTGATTTTTTAGAATAACGCGATCAACAAAATGACCAATCACTCTTGAAAAGAAAATTACAAAAGTATTAACCACACCTTGAATCAGAGTGAGAGTAACCATGTCGCCATTTGCAACATGACTCATTTCATGGCCAACGACCGCTTCAATTTCACCTTTATTCATATTATCAAGCAGGCCTTGAGAAACCGCAACAAGTGCTTTATTTTTACTCATGCCAGTGGCAAACGCGTTCATGGAAGCTGAAGGGAAAATGGCCACTTCAGGCATGCGAATACCAACAATTTTCGCCTGTTTTTCAACTGTTTCTATTAGCCATTTTTCTAAATTGCTAGTGGGTGATTCAATAACAATAGCGCCAGTCATGCGTTTAGCCATCCATTTGGAAATAGCCAAGGAGATAAAGGCACCGCCAAAACCAAATACAGCAGAAAAAATGAGTAGCGCCTGTAAGTCAAGATCTGAACCATTCTCTTTTAAAATCCCTTCAACACCAAGCAGGCTTAAGGTGATGCTTAATAGGATAAGAATAGCAATATTGGTCATTAAAAATAAAAAGATTCTTTTCATGGGTGCCTCTTGTTTGATATTAATTGAGTATTAGATAGGGGTATTATCCAATAGATTCAAGTCTATTGGGTTACAATGATATTTAATGATTAAAATTTTTATAATACTAGCATTGTTTCTTTCTGGCTGCGAGGATCAAATTGATGATCAAAATCCAGTTTTAAAGGAGTCAGACACCTCTGTTGTCAAAAAACATCGCCATCCGCCAGCGCCAGAAGAGCCTGCAATTTGTGCTGAGTTGTCAGTGATGGAGTGCTTGAGGATTATTATCCCAGCTATCTGGGATCAAGAAGTGGAGCGAGACTGCTCTTAACTAGAGTTTTAGTTGGTCTGACTCAGGTAGTGTAATATCAATTGGTTGCTGGTCAATAGGGCATTTAAAAACTAAATTTACAGCTTGTAATTGCAAATCTTCTGGATGATTTTTTTGAGCAGTGCCGTAGAGTCTGTCGCCAACAATAGGAAATCCAAAGCTTTTTAAATGTTTTCTAATTTGGTGCTTTCTGCCAGTTTCAATGCGCACATTAAGCAGGGATTTTTCTTGGTTTTCTGCAAGTTTAGTTACATGGCTTAAGGCATGTTTCTTATCAATATCCCCATCTAGGCTAACCTTGTCAACTGGAAAATTTGCAGCAACAATAGCCAGATAGGTTTTTTTGATTAGTCTATCGGCAAATAATTTGGAAAAATCCCTGGCCATAGTTTTTGAGTGTGCCAGTATCATTAGGCCGCTCGTAGCACGATCTAATCGATGTACTAGAAAACTAGGCTGGTCTAATTTTTTTTCAACCAGTCGAGTTAGTGCGCAATGATCTCCCCATTTTGAGCCCTGAGAAAACACACCGGCAGGTTTAAACCAAATACTATAGCCTTTTTTATCTAGCAGTAGAGTGGGCTGAGTAGGGTCTGAAGATAGAATTTTTTCATTAAAATAAATATATACTTCGTCGCCAATTTTTAACGGCTTTTTAATGCGTCGAACTCGGTTGGTCTTTTTGCCCGTTTTTAGCCAAACACAGCCTTTGTCAAGTGCAGACTTAAGTGTTTGTTTTGATAGATGTGTTGATTCTGCTAACGCATCAATTAATAATTGATTGTTAGTTTTAATGATGATTTTTCTTTCAATTATAGTGGTCATAAATTAAAATAATACCTATGAATACAATAAACAGATTTTTATTTAAAGATTTGAACATTCGTGGCCAGCATCTTTCACTTAATGATGCTTGGCAAGAAATGATTCAAAATCGTAGTTATAGCCCTCTAGTTCGCCAATTATTTGGTGAGTTGAGCGCTTTAGCAATCTTTTTGGCCAGTGGCATGAAGCATCAAGGTAAGCTTACTCTGCAAATCCAGGGTGATGGAGTTGTTAGTTTGCTGCTCGTTGAGGTGAGTAGTGAGCTTAAGATTCGCGGCATGGTGAGAGCAAATGGCACTATTAAGCCAAGTGATTCTTTGGATAAAATTTTGGGTAAAGGGCAAATTGTTGCCACTTTATACAATGCACAAACAGACCACAGTTTTCAATCATTAGTTCCTAGAAATTCACAAGGTTTGGTTGCTACATTCGAAGATTACTTTTCGCAGTCGGAGCAGCTTGATTCAAAATTATGGGTTTCGTCAACTAAGGATAATTTATCAGCCATGCTCATTCAAAAAATGCCAGAAGCGGATCAATACAATACCGAGGGTTGGCATAGAGTCTGTACACTAGCAGGTACGGTTACTGATAAAGAGCTGAGTGAGCTGGATGCAGAGCGGTTGCTTCATCGCCTATTCCATGAAGAGACTTTGCAATTATTTGAGGCAGACTGGGTGAGCTATGAATGCACGCAAAATAAAGAACGCTTTGAAAAAATTATCTTTGATTTAGGTGAGCAAGATGCGCGAGATTTGCTCAACGAGCAAGGAGAAATATCTATCCATAATGAAATCTGTAATGAGCATTTATTTTTTGATGAACAAGATGTTAATCGTATTTTTACCTCTAAATTTCCAGAGGAATAATAATGAAAAATATCATTTGGACCAAACCAAATTGCTCGTACTGCACTCGAGCAAAAAATATGCTGGATGAAGAGGGTGTTAGATATGAAATTCGTTTAGTTGATGAGGTTACGTGGACTAACAGCGATATGCTTAAAATGGCCCCGAATGAGCTAACTTATCCTCAAGTTTTTCTAGGCGACAGGCATGTTGGTGGATGTGATGATCTTGAGGCGTATTTAACACTACGAGAAATGGGGATAGAGGTTTAATAAAGAGCGTAATGAGCCCATTTTTTTTGATTCATAATCATGGTGGGCGTGAGGTTTTCTATACTATCTTGGCAGTATTTGGCTTTTGTTATCTTGAGAGTCGATAAGCTTGCCATCGTAATAGCATACAAGCATTTCTTCAATTGTATTCCAGCGAACACTATACATATAATCGCCATATATATATGTTTCCAAAGGCTGGTTTTTGTTGATAGGTTTAGAATCAACTAAAACACCTTTTTTCATTATATTTATACAGTCTCTTAGAGAGGGTTGATTATTTTCATAATCACTTTTATCAAGTATCCAGCTGTTAGAAAAAGCAAAAGTTGAGATGAGTAAAAAAACTGTTAAAAAGACTATTTTTATATAACTAATTATCAAAACCATCCCCCCATTTACACGCATGCAATTTTTATTAACATTGTACTAATAAGCCGACTTATTATCAAGCAAATCATATTTCAAACTAATATCGCCAAACAATAGATTTAAAATATTTACTTCTATGATACGTTTAATTGTCTATTCGTATCATTTTATGATATTTAGATGATGCTATTTATGTGGTTTTATTATTAAGTGGAAATTAACACAATAGACTGCTCCAGATAAATTGCACGCAAAAAGGCACAGAAAGAGGTTTTCCTATGTCTTTATTTGAATGAAGTTGTCTGCAAACACAGACAGAGTATGGGGCGAGAAACGGGGTTTGAACCCGCGACAACCGGAATCACAATCCGGGGCT
>JABGQC010000012.1 GCA_018644675.1 Candidatus Thioglobus sp. | reverse complement strand
ATGGGGCGAGAAACGGGGTTTGAACCCGCGACAACCGGAATCACAATCCGGGGCTCTACCAACTGAGCTATTCCCGCCATAAACTTGGTGCGCCCTTCAGGATTCGAACCTGAGGCCTACGGCTTAGAAGGCCGTTGCTCTATCCAGCTGAGCTAAGGGCGCATAAACCTAAAAAAGGTGCCTCTCTGTTGAAATCCGTTAAGATTGATAGAGGTTTATGAGCAAAACTTATAATATGGTCGGAGTAGAGGGATTTGAACCCCCGACCACCTGGTCCCAAACCAGATACGCTACCAAACTGCGCTATACTCCGAAAAAAAAGAATTATACTTTGTTACGATGAATTGTAAATAGTTAATTCAGGATTTTTTATAATTAATCAATCTTTAATTCTGACCAGATATCATCAACTCTTTGAATGACATCTTTATCCATGACAATTGGTGTACCCCATTCACGATCAGTTTCTCCAGGGAGTTTGTTGGTGGCATCTATTCCCATTTTTGAGCCTAAGCCAGAAACAGGAGAGGCAAAATCAAGATAGTCAATTGGTGTATTGTCGATGAGCGTGGTGTCGCGAGTTGGATCAACACGTGTAGTCATTGCCCAAATAACCTCTTTCCAGTCTTTTACATCAATATCATCATCAACAATAATGACAAACTTGGTGTACATGAATTGACGCAAAAATGACCAAACCCCCATCATCACCCGTTTGGCATGACCTGGGTATTGCTTTTTAATGCTAACCACGGCCATTCGATATGAGCATGCTTCAGGCGGTAGGTAAAAATCAATAATTTCTGGATACTGTTGCTGAAGCAAAGGAACAAAGACTTCATTGAGTGCCACGCCTAAAACAGCAGGCTCGTCAATAGGCTTGCCGGTATAAGTGGAATGATAAATAGGATTGTTGCGATGAGTGATGCGTTCAACCGTAAATACAGGAAAACGCTCAACTTCATTGTAGTAGCCCGTGTGATCGCCATACGGACCTTCGTCAGCCATCTCGTCAGGATGAATAACACCTTCAAGAATAATTTCAGCATTTTCAGGTACTTGCAGGTCATTGCCAATACAAGTGCATACTTTGGTTTTTTTGCCGCGTAGAAGGCCAGCAAAAGCGTATTCACTTAAACTATCAGGAATTGGAGTAACAGCTGCTAGTGTGGTGGCAGGGTCGGCACCAATAGCCACGGCTACTGGATACGGCTTGCCTGGATTTTTCTCACACCAGTCTTTAAAGTCTAGTGCACCGCCACGATGAGATAGCCAGCGCATAATAAGCTTATTTTTGCCAATTACTTGCTGACGATAAATACCCAAGTTTTGGCGCTTTTTTAAAGGCCCTTTGGTAATGGTCAAGCCCCAAGTAATTAGTGGAGCGACATCTCCTGGCCAACAAGTTTGAATGGGAAGAGTTGACAAATCTACCGCATCACCCTCAACAACAACCTCTTGACACTGACCTTTTTTAACAGTTTTAACCGGCATGTTAAGAACTTTTTTAAGGGTTGGTAGCTTTTCAAAGGCATCTTTTAGACCCTTAGGAGGCTCTGGTTGTTTAAGTTCAGCTAGTAGTTTTCCAAGCTTTCTAAGTGCCACCAAATCTTCTTGCCCCATGGCTGCTGCAACGCGCCCTGTGGTGCCAAACAAGTTAGCCAAGACAGGAATACTTGAATCTTTAACATTTTCAAACAATAAGGCAGGCCCTTGCTGATCGAGTGTACGTCGACAGATTTCAGTTATTTCTAAGTTTGCATTAACTTCAGTGGTGATGCGTTTAAGCTCGCCGCGTTTTTCAAGCTCGGCAATAAATTCTCGTAAATCTTGATAGTTCATAATTAATTTAATTAAACGTTTTCAAAGTAAGTGCGGTGCGCTTCAAGCTCTTTTTCGCTCGCTTGGACGATTTTAATTTTGCCAAGATCACGATTTACTCGAATAATTTTTTGATTTTTTTTATCTTCTGCACCAGAGGATTGCTCATTACTAAATAAGGTTGATTGACCACCAGTCATGGCTAAATAAACCTGTGCCAGAATTTGTGCGTCAAGTAGGGCGCCATGTACAGTTCGAGCACTGGCATCAATTTCAAAGCGGCGACATAAAGAGTCAAGGTTGTGTAGCGTACCTGGACGCTGTTGTTTAGACAACTCTAATGAGTCAATAATCGTACAATGGTCTTCAATGCGCTCATCAGATCCAAATAGTTTTAACTCATGATTCAGAAAGCCTAAGTCGAAAGGAGCGTTGTGAATAACTAAAGTTGCCCCTTTAATATAATCCATAAATTCGCTAACAATTTCTTCAAATTTAGGTTTTCCAGTTAAAAACTTATCAGTAATGCCGTGAATTCGAACTGAGTCGCCTACATTGCGCTCAGGCTGAACGTATTGATGGTATTCGTTATTTTCGGTAATCTCTCGATCAACGATTTCAGTACAACCAATTTCAATAATACGATGACCCTCAGAGGGCTCGATTCCAGTGGTTTCAGTATCTAGAACAATTAGTCTTTCCATAAAATATTGCGCCTGTTAATTTTCGTGTAAAATTGATTGATTTTATCATAACTAAAAGTTAGAGAGTATTATGGCAAGAGTAACTGTTGAAGAGTGTTTGGATTTTGTAGATAATCGTTTTGAGCTAGTATTGGTTGCTGCGAAACGTGCCCACCAATTAAGCTCTGGTGGCTATAGATCAACTTTAGATGTGGGTAAAGATAAGCCGACTGTCGTTGCTCTTAGAGAGATTGAGGCGGGTCTTATCAATGCATCCATTCTAACTGAAGAGTATGCCATGGAAGAGGAGCTAACTGCACAACAGAAGGTTCATGACGCTGAAACGACGCAGGAAATCCAAGCAGAATTATCAGTAGCCTCTGTTGACGAAGGTGTTGACGAAGTTCAAGAGGTTCAAGAATAGCATCTAGTTAAAAACTGTTTTAATTAAAAATGACGCTACGGCGTCATTTTTTTTCGCCCATTTTTTCAAATTATGATTTTTTATTTTATGATTGTTGACAATGATTGGTAGGTTTAGTAGAATTTAGCTTAATTTAGTTTTTTATTTTAAATATTGTTGACAATATGAATGTAAATGTATTACAGCCTATCAAGCAAGACACGCTATCTGAGCATGTGTTTCAGCAGATTAAAGAGGATATTATTACCGGTGTTATTCCGCAAGGACAAAAGATAGGTGAGACGGATTTAGCCAAATCATATGACATTAGCCGCGGACCATTGCGTGAAGCCTTGCACAAGCTGGAGTCTATTCAATTGGTGGATCGTCGTCCTCACTCTGGCACCAGGGTTATTACTCTAGACTGTGCCATGATGAGAGATGTGTATCAAATGCGTGAAGCAATGGAAGGATTTGCTGTGCGATTAGCTTGTGTTGCTATGCCTCAGTCTGATATTGACAATTTATATCGTTTATTAGAAAAACATGAAGCGACCATCAAGCAATCAGATGGCAAGCAGTATTTTCAAAAAGAAGGGGATTTGGACTTTCATTATTATATTTTTTCCAAATGTCAAAATCAGTGGCTTATTAATTATTTGAATGATAAGTTATACCAAGTATTAAGAATGTGTCGTCATCGCACCAGTCAAATACCATTTCGAGTGGAGCCAGCATTGCATGATCATTATGCAATTGTTAATGCAATTAATGATAGAGATCCCGAATTGGCAGAAATATTAATGCGCAGACATATTAGTGGCGCATGGAAAATTTTAGAAAACTTATTAAATCAAGAAGAAATCAAGGAATAAATATGAGTGCAGGTAAAGCGTTTCGTCAAGCAGTAGAAGATAACAACCCATTGCAAGTCGTTGGTGCAGTTAATGCTTATTCGGCCATTATGGCAGAAAAAGTTGGCCACCAGGCTATATACCTTTCAGGCGGTGGCGTGGCTGCTTGTTCAATGGGTATTCCTGATCTGGGTATTACCACCATGAAGGATGTATTGGAAGATACTTATCGCATCACTGATGCGACCGCATTGCCATTATTAGTTGATATTGATACAGGCTGGGGTGGCGCTTTTAATATCGCCAGATGCGTTCGTGAGTTTACGCGTGCTGGTGCTGGTGCCGTTCATATTGAAGATCAGGTTATGCAAAAGCGCTGTGGTCATCGCCCTAATAAGGCAATTATCAGTCAACAAGAAATGGTTGACCGTGTGAAATCTGCTGTAGATGCGAAGACAGACTCGGATTTTGTGATTATGGCACGTACAGATGCATTGGCAGTCGAAGGTATGCAGTCTGCGATTGACAGAGCTATTGCTTGCGTAGAGGCTGGTGCAGATATGATTTTCCCAGAAGCTATTAATACACTTGAGCAGTATGAAGAGTTTGTTAAAGCTGTTAATGTGCCAGTATTGGCAAATATTACCGAATTTGGGGCAACACCTTTATTTTCATCTGAGGAGCTTGCTTCTGTTGGTGTAAAACTTCAGTTATATCCACTAAGTGCATTTCGCGCTATGAGCAAGGCAGCGCTAAATGTTTATGAACATATTAAAGCAGATGGTCATCAAAATAATGTCGTCGATACAATGCAAACACGCATGGAATTGTACGACTTTCTTGGATACCATGAATACGAACAAAAACTAGATCAATTATTTGCAAACGAGGAAAAATAATCATGAGTGAAACAACCCAAACAACACCGGGCTTTAAGCCAAAAAAATCAGTTGCTCTTTCCGGTACGCCAGCAGGAAATACTGCCGTGTGTACAGTAGGACGCACGGGCAATGACTTACATTATCGTGGTTATGATATTCTTGAATTTGCAGAAAAGGCTGAATTTGAAGAAATTGCACATCTTATTATTCATGGTACTTTGCCCACAGCTTCCCAACTTAAGTCTTACAAAGCTAAGTTAAAAGGTATGCGCGGATTGCCAACAGCTGTTAAAAATATTCTGGAAAATATTCCACCTTCAGCACACCCAATGGACGTAATGCGTACAGGTTGTTCTGCTATGGGTACTTGCATGACAGAAAAGGATGATCATCCTGAAGCAGAAGCACGCGCTGCCCTGGATCGTTTGATGGCTAGTTTTGGCTCTATGCTATTGTACTGGTATCACTTTAGCCACAATGGCAAACGCATTGAGACAGAGACAGAGGATGATTCAATTGGCGGGCATTTCTTACACATGCTGCATGGAGAGTTACCTTCTGATGAGTGGGTAAAAGCTATGCATGTTTCATTAATACTTTATGCGGAGCATGAGTTTAACGCTTCAACCTTTACAGGGCGAGTTATTGCGGGCACTGAATCTGATATTCATTCTTGTATTACGGGTGCAATTGGCGCATTACGTGGGCCAAAACATGGTGGTGCTAATGAGGTGGCCTCTGATATTCAAAAGCGTTATAACAATGCTGAAGAAGCTGAAGCGGATATTCGTGAACGCATGGCACGTAAAGAAATTATTATTGGCTTTGGTCATCCTGTTTATACCGTTTCTGATCCGCGTAATGAAGTTATTAAACGCGTTGCAAAACAGCTCTCTGAGTCAAATGGAAATACAACCATGTTCAAGGTTGCTGAACGTATTGAATCGGTGATGATGGATGAAAAGAAAATGTTTCCAAATCTAGACTGGTTCTCGGCAGTTTCTTATGAGCAAATGGGTGTTCCAACCGATATGTTTACGCCACTTTTTGTTATCTCAAGAACAACAGGCTGGGGAGCACATGTGATTGAACAGCGCCAGGACGGAAAGATAATTCGCCCAGCGGCAAACTATACTGGCCCTGAGAATCTTACATTTGTACCTTTGGCTGATCGTGGATAAATGTATAACAATGAGTGGCTTAATTGAATAGCCTACTCAAATAAACTTAAGACAACAAGAAAGTAAATTGACGGAAAAAAGTAACCAATGAATACAAATTATCGCAAACACCTTGATGGTACAGATTTAGATTATTTCGATACGCGTCAAGCGATTGATGAGATTACTTCTGGTGCTTACGCTAAGCTTCCCTATACGTCTCGTATTCTCGCCGAGCAGCTTGTGCGTCGTTGCCAGCCAGAGATGCTCACAGACTCGCTAAAGCAACTTATTGAAAGCAAGCAAGATTTAGATTTTCCTTGGTATCCTGCCCGTGTCGTTTGTCATGATATCTTAGGGCAGACAGCATTGGTTGATTTGGCGGGTTTGCGTGATGCTATTGCAGATCAAGGCGGAGATCCTGCTAAGGTTAACCCGGTAGTGCAGACCCAGTTAATTGTTGATCATTCTCTTGCGGTTGAGGCGCCTGGTTTTGACGCAGATGCATTTGAAAAAAACCGTGCCATTGAAGATCGTCGCAATAAAGACCGTTTTGATTTTATCGAATGGTGCAAAACCTCTTTTAAAAATGTTGATGTTATTCCTGCGGGTAACGGCATTATGCATCAGATTAATTTGGAAAAAATGTCGCCTGTTATTCAAGCGCGAGAAGGTGTTGCATTTCCTGACACTTGTGTGGGTACCGATTCTCACACGCCACACGTTGATGCATTGGGAGTGATGGCAATTGGTGTGGGCGGATTAGAGGCAGAAACAGTTATGCTTGGCTTGCCATCTATGATGCGTCTACCTAATATTATTGGTGTTAAGCTAATAGGTGAGCGCCAGGAAGGTATTACAGCAACTGATGTGGTTCTTGCCATTACTGAGTTTTTACGAAACGAAAAGGTTGTTTCAGCTTATCTAGAATTTTTTGGTGATGGCACTAAAAATCTAACAATCGGAGACCGTGCAACAATCTCTAACATGACGCCTGAATATGGCGCCTCAGCAGGTTTGTTCTATATTGATGAGCAAACCATTGATTATCTAAGGTTAACAGGTCGTGATCCTGAACAAGTTGCTTTAGTTGAGCGCTACGCAAAATCAACAGGCCTTTGGGCAGATGATTTGGTAAATGCTCAATATCAGCGTGTGCTCACGTTTGACTTATCATTGGTTGGTCGTAATATGGCGGGCCCATCTAATCCTCATCGTCGCCTAGCAACTGCTGATCTTGTGTCAAGTGGTATCGCTAAGAATTTGGATAAAGCGCAGGCTGAAGAAGCCGCAGGAAAAATGCCTGATGGTGCGGTTATTATCGCTGCGATCACTTCTTGTACTAACACTTCTAATCCGCGCAATGTTGTTGCCGCTGGACTAGTTGCGCGTAAGGCTAATGAGCTTGGCCTGGTTCGTAAACCTTGGGTTAAGACTTCATTTGCACCAGGTTCAAAAGTTGCTGAACTTTACTTAAAAGAAGCGGGCTTGTTAAGTGAACTTGAAGCGCTTGGATTTGGTATCGTGGGCTTTGCCTGTACAACTTGTAATGGTATGTCTGGTGCGCTAAATCCTGTTATTCGTGATGAGATTATTGAGCGTGATTTGTATGCAACAGCGGTGCTTTCTGGTAATCGTAATTTTGATGGTCGTATTCATCCTTATGCGAAACAAGCCTTTCTAGCGTCTCCACCTTTGGTGGTTGCCTATGCACTGGCAGGTACCATGCGCTTTGACATTGAACAAGATAGCTTGGGTAACGATAAAAATGGCAACCCAATTACCTTGAAAGATATTTGGCCTTCAGATACAGAAATCGATGCAATTGTAAAATCCAGTGTTAAGCCGCAAATGTTTCAACAAATTTATAACCCAATGTTTGATCTTGGCGTTATACAAGAGGCAAAGAGTCCTTTATATGATTGGGATGATAAAAGCACTTACATTAGTCGCCCTCCTTACTGGGAAGGTGCGTTAGCAGGTGAGCGAACCATGAAAGGTATGCGTCCTCTTGCTGTATTGGGTGACAACATTACCACCGATCATTTATCGCCGTCAAATGCAATTATGCTGGATAGCGCCGCAGGTGCTTATTTACATAAAATGGGTTTACCAGAAGAGGATTTCAACTCTTATGCTACTCACCGTGGTGATCATTTAACAGCGCAACGTGCCACTTTTGCTAATCCAAAATTGTTGAACGAAATGTGTCGTGATGGTGTTAATGGAAAAACAGGAGAAATCAAGCAAGGTTCACTTGCTCGTGTTGAGCCAGAAAGTGTGGAAATGCGTATGTGGGAAGCAATCGAAACCTACATGGATCGTGCCCAACCTCTAATCATTATTGCAGGTGCTGACTATGGTCAGGGTTCGTCACGTGATTGGGCTGCAAAAGGAGTTCGTTTGGCGGGTGTTGAAACAATTATTGCTGAAGGTTTTGAGCGTATTCATAGAACCAATTTGGTTGGTATGGGTGTATTGCCACTTGAATTTGTTAAAAATGAAACGCGTGCAACTTATCATATTGATGGTAGTGAAACCTTTGATGTTGAAGGTGAGATTGCACCAGGGTCTGATCTAATTGTGAAAATGACGCGTACTAATGGCGAGCGTGTAGACATTCCAGTTAAGTGTCGCCTAGATACGGCTGAAGAAGTTCAGGTTTATTCTGCTGGTGGTGTGTTACAGCGTTTTGCACAAGATTTTTTAGAGGAAAACTCATAATGACTTTTAAGCCTCAAATTAAAATTCCTGCTACGTATATGCGTGGCGGAACTAGTAAAGGGGTTTTCTTTAATCTGGACGATCTACCTGAAGTGTGCAAAGTCGCCGGTGCAGCGCGCGATGCGATGCTGCTTCGTGTTATTGGCAGCCCTGATCCGTATCATAAGCAAACTGACGGCATGGGCGGGGCAACCTCAAGCACTAGTAAAAGTGTTATCTTATCGAAAAGCTCAAAAATAGACCATGATGTTGATTATCTTTTTGGCCAAGTATCCATTGATAAGCCTTTTGTGGATTGGAGCGGAAATTGTGGAAATTTGACTGCTGCCGTTGGCTCTTTTGCAATTGGCCAGGGTTTGGTTGATGTCGAACGCATTCCCAAAAATGGCATAGCGACTGTTCGCATTTGGCAGGAAAACATTAGCAAAACTATCATTGCCCAAGTGCCGATGATTGATGGCGAGGTTCAGGAAACAGGCGATTTCGAGTTAGATGGTGTCACCTTTCCTGCAGCAGAAGTTCAGGTTGAATTCATGAGCCCAGTGGATGCTTCTGAAGCCATGTTCCCGACTGGAAATTTAGTGGATGATTTGGAGGTTCCTGGGGTTGGCACATTTAAAGTAACAATGATTAACGCAGGCATTCCAACAATTTTCTTGAATGCTGAGGCGATTAATTACACTGGTATAGAGTTGCAAACTGATATTAATAGTGATAAAAAGGCTTTAGCCATGTTTGAGACTATTCGTGCATATGGCGCTATAAAGATGGGCCTGATAGATGACATTGAGCAGGCTGCAGATCGTCAGCACACACCTAAAGTTGCTTTTGTTGGCCAGTCTCAAGACTACACCTCTTCGAGTGCTAAAACGATTAATGCAGATGATATTGATTTGAACGTTAGAGCTTTATCGATGGGGCTATTGCACCATGCAATGATGGGAACTGCGGCAGTAGCCATTGGAACTGCAGCAGTCATTCCTGGTACGCTAGTAAATCTTGCGGCCGGTGGTAGTGAGCGAAAGTCGGTAGTTTTTGGACATCCGTCAGGTACTCTAAAGGTGGGCGCAGAAGCTGTGCAAGACAAGGGTGATTGGACGGTCAACAAGGTGGTAATGAGTCGCAGTGCTAGAATCTTAATGAAAGGCTCCGTGTACATTCCTGGCAATGTTTTTGATCATTTATAATGGGTTAAATGACTAATAAATTTTAGAGAGAGTTAAAAGATTAAATAAATAACATTTTCCTGCTTTAATGTTTTTTTAGGTTGGATTGATGTTTAACGATAGGAGATTCAAAATGAACTACCAACAAGAATTGGACGCATCAAAAAATGACCCAGAAGGATTCTGGAAAGAAAAATCTGAAGACCTTAAATGGTTCCAGCCACCACAAAAAGTTTTAACACAAGATGAAGAGGGTATTCATCACTGGTTTGCAGATGGTGAAATGAATACAGCCTACATGGCACTTGATTATCATGTTGAAAATGGCCGTGCTGATCAAGCTGCGTTAATTTACGACTCACCAGTTACCAATACAAAAAAGACCTATAGCTACCGAGAGCTTCGTGATGAAGTGGCGCAAACTGCAGGCATGCTAAAAGACTTGGGGGTTGAAAAAGGTGATCGTGTTATTGTATATATGCCTATGATTCCTCAAGCGGCAGTTGCAATGTTAGCTTGTGCTCGTATTGGTGCTATTCACTCAGTTGTTTTTGGTGGTTTTGCGGCGCCTGAGTTGGCGGTTCGAATTGATGATGCCAGTCCAAAAGTCATTTTAAGCGCCTCTTGTGGTATTGAAATAAAGCGCGTTATTGAATACAAGCCATTAATTGATAATGCCATTAAAATTGCCAAACATACACCGAAAAATGTTGTGGTTTATCAACGCCCTGAAGCAGTAGCCGATCTTTCTCAAGATGGTGATTTAGACTGGGTAGAGGTTGTCAGTAAAGCTAAAGCGGCACCATGTACGCCAGTTAAAGGAACTGATTTGCTCTACATTCTATATACGTCTGGCACCACTGGCAAGCCTAAGGGAGTGGTGCGTGAAAATGGTGGCCATGCGGTTGCAATGAAGTATAGTATGAGTGCCATTTATGACATGAAGCCAGGTGAGGTTTTTTGGTCTGCCTCTGACGTGGGCTGGGTAGTGGGCCATTCTTATATTGTGTATGCACCATTATTGCAAGGGTGTACAACAGTATTTTTTGAAGGAAAGCCAATTATGACGCCTGATGCAGGCGCCTTTTGGCGGGTAATTTCTGATTACAAAGTTAAGGCATTATTTACAGCGCCGACTGCCTTCAGAGCAATTAAAAAAGAAGATCCTAATGGTGATTTCATTAAGCAATATGATTTATCCTCTCTAAAAACTTTATTTGCTGCGGGTGAGCGACTAGATCCACCAACTTACGAATGGCTCAATGAGCAGTTTGATCTACCTATTATTGATCATTGGTGGCAAACAGAAACAGGTTGGGCAATTTCAGCCAATATGCTAGGTATTGAAAAGATGCCGATTAAGCCAGGCTCGTCAACCGTACCTGTACCAGGTTTTAATGTGAGTATTTTGGATGACAACGGTCAAGAGGTTGCTGCTAATCAGCAAGGCAATATTGCTATTAAGCTACCTTTACCTCCTAGTTGTTTAACCACAGTATGGGGTGATATGGATCGATTTAAGGCAGGCTATTTAGAAACCTTTCCGGGTTACTACGTCAGTGGTGATGGTGGCTATATTGATGATGATGGATATCTTTTTGTGATGGGGCGTACTGATGATGTAATTAACGTTTCCGGTCATCGATTGTCAACAGGTGAGATGGAAGAAATTATTGGCACGCACCCAGCTGTGGCAGAGTGTGCAGTGATTGGCAGAAACGACAATCTTAAAGGACAGATGCCATTAGGATTTGCCATTTTGAAGTCAGGCGCTGAGTTTGATCAAGCAGACATTAAACAAGCGTTGGTTCAATTAATGCGAGAGAAAATTGGTGCAGTAGCCTGTTACAAAGACACTGTTATTGTTGAGCGTTTACCTAAAACACGCTCTGGTAAAATTTTGAGAAAAACCTTGAGACAATTGGTAGATGGCGAAGATTATGTTGTACCGTCAACTATTGATGATCCTGCTATTTTGGATGAGATTCAGCAGGCCTTGCCATAATGTAAGCATCCCTCAAATCATGTGTTAATCTGATGATTGTTTATCTTGATTCTTATCAAGAATGACTTTTAGGTATTATTTTTTTTTAGGTATTATTTGTTGTTAAACAATACACATACCAAAAAAGATGATCAAGGTTGAAAATACAGAAATTCGTTTCCATGAGAACTGGCCTGATATAGATGTAAATCTAGCAATGGCCGTGCTTAATCTAGGTAGGGCATCTTCTCAATTTAACTTGCTTGTTGAAAGTGTTTGCGAGCAGTTTGACCTTTCTGTGTTTGAGCTTGAGGTATTGGTATTACTACGCTCTTTTCCTTATCCCCATAGACTAACCCCTTCTTTATTGTCCAGCTCACTCATGGTCTCTTCAGGAGGTTTAACCAAGGTCTTAATCAAGCTAGAATCTAAAAACTATATTATTAGAGATGCAAACCCTACAGATAAAAGAAGTAAGATTGTTAGACTTACCGAGCTTGGTGTTGAATTTATTGAAAAAAACTATCCATTAGTACAGTATATGTCTAAGCAGTTTTTTGAGTCTAAGTTGTCTAAACGAGAGTTGGCGTTATTAACAAATTTGTTGACAAAATTACTTAAAAATTAAAAAAGTTTTTTTATCTTTTTCCAGAAACCTTTCCAGAAACCTTTCCAGAAAGGTATATTAGAAAATAATGATAGTTAAAACAGAGTTGTTATTCTGAGTATCATTGAATTGGAAAAAACAATAATAGGGGAAATACAAATGAGTGAGAATACGAAAGACCAAAATACAATAAGTCGTAGAGACATGTTAAAAACCAGTGCGGCACTAGCAGCAGCACCAATGTTTTTTACTAAAGGTGCTTATGCAAAAGATTTTACTAACAATCCAGGAAATTCATCTACTGTCACATTAGGTTTTAATGTGCCACAGACTGGCGCATACGCTGACGAAGGTGCAGACGAGTTACGTGCTTTTAAACTAGCTGTTAAGCATTTAAATGGTGAAGGCGATGGCGGTATGATGAATACCATGAAGCCAATGAATTTAACCGGCAATGGTATTTTAGGTAAGAAGGTTACTTATGTAACAGGTGATACGCAAACTAAGTCAGACGCAGCACGTGCCTCTGCTAAGCGTATGATTGAGAAAGATAATGTTATTATGTTCTCTGGTGGTTCATCATCAGGTGTGGCAATTGCAGTACAAAGTCTAGCGCAAGAAGCGGGCGTTATTTTCATGGCTGGCCTAACTCACTCAAATGATACAACAGGTAAGGATAAGCGTCGTTACGGTTTCCGTCATTTCTTTAATGCGAAAATGACAGGTTCTGCTTTGGGTCCTGTACTTAAAGAAGAAATGGGTACCAATAGAAATGCATACCACCTGACTTCTGACTACACTTGGGGTTGGACACAAGAAGAGTCTATTAGAGAAACTACAGAAGGTTTGGGTTGGAATACAACTGCAGCTGTTAAAACACCAGTAGGTGCTGGCGACTTCTCACAGTTTATTACGCCAATTTTAAATTCAGGCGCTGACACGCTAATTCTTAACCACTATGGTAAGGATATGATTAACTCATTGACGCAGTCTGTACAGTTTGGTTTGCGCGACAAATTAGTTAATGGTAAACAGTTTGAAATTATTGTGCCTTTATACTCTCGTCTTATGGCACAGGGTGCTGGTAAAAACCTACAGGGTATTTTGGGTACAACTAACTGGGATTGGCAGTTAAAAGACGAAGGTTCTAAAGCTTTCGTTAAATCATTCGGTACAGAGTACGGCTTCCCACCTTCAATGGCGGCACATACTTGTTACGTACAAACATTGCTTTATGCAAATGCTTGTGAAAATGCGGGTACATTCTATCCACCTGAAGTTATCAGACAACTAGAAGGCTTTAAGTTTGATGGTATGGGTAACGGTGCAACTGAGTATCGTGCTGAAGATCACCAGTGTTTCAAAGATGTATTGGTGGTTCGTGGTAAGCAAAATCCAAGTACACAGTTTGACCTACTTGATATCGTTAAAGAAGTGCCACGTGCTCAGGTTGAGTACGATGCATCAATTTTTGGTGGTAATCTAGGTCCTTACAAAGTCTAAGTTTCTAAGGTTTTAATCTGGAGTGCCAATTGCAAGTTAGTTGTGGTTGGCATTTTTTATGATTTGAATTTATTGTAACTTAATCGGAGGAATTTCCTCTTATTAAGTTACAATAAATATTTGTTATAACTTAATAAGAGAGAATCTATTATGGACGCTGTTTTAATACAATTACTTAACGGTCTAGATAAAGGCGCAGCTTATGCTTTAATTGCGCTTGGACTAACATTGGTATTTGGTACACTGGGTGTGGTGAATTTTGCACATGGCGCATTGTTTATGTTGGGTGCGTTTTGCGCAGTCACATTTCAGAAAATTTTAACCATATCGGTTAAGGTGATTGACCCAAGTATTACTTTTTTTACTGCTTATAAGGAACAGGCATATCTAGAGATATGGTTTGGGGATGTGGGGCTCACCATTATAGATTATGCGGTACCGTTATCTATTCTGATGGCGATACCTGTGATGCTGTTGATTGGTCTAGCTATGGAAAGAGGGCTGATCAGGCACTTCTATAAGCGTACGCATGCAGAGCAAATTTTGGTTACTTTCGGCTTGGCGATTGTTATTCAAGAGGTGATTCGTCATTTCTTTGGCGCTAATCCGATTCCTATGCCAGCACCTGATATTGTATCTAGTAGTGCAGCAGTCGGAACTTGGTTAGGCTTGAGTGATAACTTGGTATACCCTTGGTGGCGATTAATCTATTTATCTTTTTCATTATTGGTTATCGGTTCTGTGTTTGCATTCCTGCAGCTAACTACGTTTGGAATGGTAGTTAGAGCGGGTATGTTTGACCGTCAAATGGTTGGATTTTTAGGTATTAATGTGCAACGAAAATTTACCATTGTATTTGGCCTTGCATCAGTTGTTGCAGGACTCGCAGGTGTGATGTATGCACCAATTTTGCCGCCTGATTACCATATGGGGATGGACTTCTTGGTTCTTTCTTTTGTGGTAGTTGTGGTTGGCGGCATGGGCTCTTTACCTGGTGCTGTTGCTGCAGGATTTTTATTGGGAGTTTTGCAATCATTCGCATCTATGACTATTGTAAGTCAGTATCTACCAGGCATTGATCAAGTTATTATTTATTTAGTTGCTGTGATTATTTTGTTAACACGTCCTCGTGGTTTGATGGGGCGTAAAGGTGTAATGGAGGACTAGAGCATGAAAATTGAAAAAAAACGTAGTGATCTCTTTATCATGGCAATTTTTACAATTGTTATATTAAGCATGCCGGTGTGGCTAAGTCCTCTTGGTGCTAACTACCCAGACTTATTGCAAAAATTTGCTATTTTTGGTATTTTTGCGATTGGCTATAATATTTTATTTGGTTTAACTGGGTATTTGTCATTCGGTCATGCTATCTTCATTGGTGTAGGCTCTTATACAGCCGTTTGGTCTTTTAAGCTGTTGAGCATGAACGTGCTTCCAGCAATTGTTTTTGGTACGCTGTTTGCTGGCATTATTGCCGCCTTGGTAGGGTATGTCAGCTTACGCAGATCAGGTATTTACTTTTCGATCCTAACATTAGCCTTTGCACAGATGTTTTATAATTTGGCTTATTCGGTCCTAACACCACTTACTAATGGTGAAACTGGCCTAACAATTGCTGCTGGTGACCCGAGGGTGCTTGACCGCTTGTTTAGTGATGTAGCAACAGGGGGAGGGCTGCCTTCTACTGAGTTATTTGGTATCTCTATGAGTGGATATTCAGGATTTTATTTCACTGCTGTATTACTTATACTGGCATTTTTTATCTCTTTAAAAATATTTAACTCTCCTTTTGGGTTAAAACTTAAAGCGATTAAATCTAACCAACATAGAATGAAATACACGGGCTACAATACCCGACCATACTTGGTGACTGCCTTTATTATTTCTGGCATGTTTGCAGGATTGGCTGGCTCATTGATGGCAGTTACAGATCCATTAGCTGGTGCAGAAAGAATGCAATGGACTGCTTCTGGTGAAGTGGTATTGATGACTATCTTGGGTGGCGTAGGTACATTGTATGGGCCTTTGCTAGGTGTGGCAATTATCAAGTACCTTGAGAATATCTTTTCAGCAGTTAATGAGGCTACTTTACATGGCTTCTTCTCCTTTTTACCTCAGTGGCTTAATGATACGATGGTGGTGGTGGTTTCACCATTTGTTGGTGAGGGTTGGCACCTAACCTTGGGGCTCATGTTTATGATTGTTGTTATCTTCTTACCGGGTGGTGTTACAGAGGGTTTCCAGAAGATTAAAAATAGATTTACAAAAAATAAAGAACAAGAAAAATTAAAACAAGGAGGCGAATAAAATGAGCGAATCTGTTTTAAAAATTAGCAATGTTAATAAAACTTTTGGTGGCTTGAAGGCATTAACTGACATTAATCTTAACATTGAAAAGGGCAAGGTTCATGCAATTATTGGCCCAAATGGCGCAGGTAAGTCAACCTTATTAAATGTTATTATTGGCTTACTAGAGCCAGATACTGGCGAAGTATTATTTGATAACAAGGATGTTATTGGAAAACAAGCACATGAAATCAATCAGATGGGTTTGGTGCGAGTTTTTCAAACACCGGAAATATTTACAGATCTATCTTTACTAGAAAATGTCATGATTCCAGCGTTGGCAAAACGAGACGGCTCCTTTAAGTTTAAAATTTTTAGAGATTTGGCTGACGAAAAAGATATTATGAATGAGGCAGTTGACATCTTGGCAAGTATTGGCATGGAAGATAAAATGCATAATATGTCAGGAAGCATGTCACGTGGTGATAAGCGTCGGCTTGAGTTGGCAATGTGTTTAATACAACATCCAAAGCTATTATTGTTAGACGAGCCAACTGCTGGAATGGCACGACATGACACTAATCAAACCATTGAGCTGCTTAAAAAGATTAAAGAAGGTGGTATGACAAAAATTATTATCGAACATGATATGCATGTTGTGTTTAGTGTTGCAGATACTATTTCTGTACTAGCAAGAGGAAAAATTATTGCAACAGGCACGCCTGATGAAATTAAAGGTAATCCAATCGTACAAGAAGCTTATTTAGGCGGGGGTGAATAATGAGTGATACTAAAAATAAAGCAAAACCTATTGTTTCTCAGGGCGCGGACCCTGCGTTTTTCTCTTGTTGGGATATTCACTCTTATTATGGTGAAAGTTATATTGTTCAAGGTGTTAGCTTTGATATTCGAGAAGGTGAAATTCTTGCATTACTAGGTAGAAATGGTGCGGGCAAAACCTCAACACTTAGATCAATTGCCCGTGCTTCTGATCCACAAGTGAATCACGGAGAGATGTGGTTAGATCACCAGCCTTTGCATGAAATGGAAGATTACCAAGTGGCGCAAGTAGGTGTCGCATTGGTGCCAGAGGATCGTTGTATTATTGGCGGTTTGACGGTGGAAGAAAACTTACAGTTGGCGCAAATAGAAGGGCCTATTGGCTGGACTATAGAGCGTATCTATGAGCATTTTCCAAGATTAGGAGAAAGAAAGGATCAAGATGGTGTTACTCTTTCTGGTGGTGAACAGCAAATGTTGGCAGTTGCCAGAGCGTTGGCGCGTGATGTAAAGCTGTTATTGTTGGATGAGCCTTATGAAGGTCTTGCTCCGGTTATTGTGCATGAAATTGAAGAGATATTGTTAAGCATCAAGAAGTTGGGTATTACTACGATTATTGTTGAACAAAATGCGGTAGCCGCATTGCGTTTAGCTGACAGGGCACTGATATTGGATACTGGAAAGATTGTATTTGACGGTACTGCTCAAGAAGTATTGGATGATGAGGTGTTAAGGCATCAGTACTTAGCCATCTAAAAACGCTTAGATATTGTTCTTTTTGAAGTGTTTTTTTAAACAATACACATACCAAAAAAGATGATCAAGGTTGAAAATACAGAAATTCGTTTCCATGAGAACTGGCCTGATATAGATGTAAATCTAGCAATGGCCGTGCTTAATCTAGGTAGGGCATCTTCTCAATTTAACTTGCTTGTTGAAAGTGTTTGCGAGCAGTTTGACCTTTCTGTGTTTGAGCTTGAGGTATTGGTATTACTACGCTCTTTTCCTTATCCCCATAGACTAACCCCTTCTTTATTGTCCAGCTCACTCATGGTCTCTTCAGGAGGTTTAACCAAGGTCTTAATCAAGCTAGAATCTAAAAACTATATTATTAGAGATGCAAACCCTACAGATAAAAGAAGTAAGATTGTTAGACTTACCGAGCTTGGTGTTGAATTTATTGAAAAAAACTATCCATTAGTACAGTATATGTCTAAGCAGTTTTTTGAGTCTAAGTTGTCTAGACAGGAATTAGTGCTATTAAGTGTTCTCTTAACTAAACTTCTTAAAGGGTAGTTTGACCCATTTTAAAATATTTTTACCACCTCCTTAATATACTTTTCTAGAAAGGTATATTAAGGAATACTGATAGTTGATTTCAGTTAAGCAAAGTGTGTATCATTTTCAGTGATTTAATCAAAAAGGGGAGTCTAAATGGCCGATAAAAATAATAACTACTGGAAGGCTAATATTGCACTTATTGTTAAGTGCTTATCAATCTGGTTTGTAGTTTCATATCTATTTGGCATTGTGCTAGTAGATGTTTTAAATACCGTCCGAATGGGTGGATATAAACTAGGGTTTTGGTTTGCACAACAAGGCTCAATTTACACGTTCGTAATCTTGGTCTTTTACTATGCAAAAAGCATGGGAAAAATTGACAAAGAATTTGGCGTTGACGAAAAATAGGTAAGGGGAGAAAAATATGGATTTACAAACATTAACGTTTTTATTTGTAGGCGTAACTTTTGCGATCTACATAGGTATTGCCTTCTGGGCAAGAGCCGGCTCAACTAAAGAGTTTTATGTTGCGGGTGGCGGTATTCATCCTGTGGCGAATGGTATGGCAACAGCAGCAGACTGGATGAGTGCAGCGTCATTTATCTCGATGGCAGGTTTAATTGCATTTTATGGATACGGTGGTTCGGTATTCTTAATGGGTTGGACTGGTGGTTATGTGCTACTAGCAATGTTACTTGCGCCTTACTTAAGGAAGCATGGCGCATTTACAGTGCCAGAGTTTATCTCAGATCGATACTATTCAAAAACTGCACGTGTTGTTGCGGTTATTTGTTTAATCATTGCATCGGTTACTTATGTAATTGGTCAAATGAAGGGTATCGGTGTGGCATTCTCAAGATTCCTAGAAGTGGATTATGAGACAGGCTTGGTATCAGGTATGGTTATCGTAGCTTTCTATGCAACCATGGGTGGTATGAAAGGTATTACATACACGCAAATTGCACAGTACGTGATTATGATTATTGCTTATACAATTCCAGCAATCTTTATTTCATTTATGCTTACGGGTAATCCAATTCCTCAATTAGGTTTGGGTAGTGAAATGGCTGATGGTACTTATCTATTAGATAAGCTCGATCAAGTGGTAACACAACTAGGTTTTGCTGAGTACACCACGCAAGCTAGATTAAGCACAACAAACATGTTTGTTTACACGCTATCTCTAATGATTGGTACAGCAGGTCTTCCGCACGTTATCATGAGATTCTTTACTGTATCTTCAGTGAAAGCGGCTCGTGAATCTGCAGGTTGGGCTTTGGTATTTATCGCGCTACTTTACACAACAGCTCCTGCAGTTGCAGCAATGGCAAGATTAAACCTTATGCAAACAATTGATCAGCCTAACGCTGAACAAAACTTGGCATATGCTGATCGACCTTCTTGGTTTAAAAACTGGGAGACTACAGGTCTATTAAAGTTTGAAGACAAGAATAACGATGGCTTGATTTCATACACAGGTGATAAGAAGACTAATGAAATGGTAAAAGTTGATAGAGATATCATGGTTCTTGCGAATCCTGAGATCGCTGGCTTGCCGAACTGGGTGATTGCAATTGTTGCAGCCGGTGGTTTAGCAGCAGCATTATCGACAGCAGCTGGTTTATTGTTAGCTATCGCATCTTCAATTTCACATGACTTGTTAAAAGGTGTGTGGAGACCTAATATCACTGAGAAGGAAGAGCTTAGATACTCTAGAATCTCAATGATTGGTGCCATCTTAATTGCAGGTTACTACGGCTTTAATCCTCCGGATTTTGCCGCAGGTACAGTTGCACTAGCCTTTGGTCTAGCAGCATCAAGTATCTTCCCTGCACTAATGATGGGTATCTTCTCTAAGAAGATGAACAAAGAAGGTGCGATTGCAGGTATGTTGTCAGGTATTGGTATTACATTGTTATATGTATTCCAGCACAAGGGTATCATGTTTGTGAAGTCAACGTCTTTCTTGGGTGACATGGATCCGAACTGGTTCTTAGGTATTGAGCCTAATGCGTTCGGTGCTATTGGTGCCGTGGTTAACTTCGCTGTTGCATTCTTTGTAATGACGCGTACAGCTAAAGTACCTGCAGAGGTTGAGAAGATGGTTGAGAACATTCGTGTTCCCGCATCTAACTAAAAAAACTTTTTAAGTTTTTTACTTTGACACCCGGCAATGCCGGGTGTTTTTTTATTTAAAATAAGGGAATTATGTTTTTTAAAAATAAACACGTTATCACCTCTATGATCGTTGCCCCCATATTGGCAATTATGAGCTACTTTGCAGTTGATTATTATGTCGCTGAAGTACCGCATAAGGCTAAAGATGGTCAATTGTATAAGATGCTTGCCAAGTCTAATTGTCGCTGGGAAAGTGGCCATTGTGATCTAGTCAATGGCGATTTAGAGTTATTAGTCACTTCTGACACACAGCAATATGGCAATAATCACTTTCGCTTAAAATCTGAAACCCCTTTGCAAGAGGTTAAGTTTGCCTTGGTAAGCGAACAAGGTGCGCATTCACAACCAGAGTTAATGAGCTTGGTAGAAGCGGGCAATCAGCTTTGGCAAAGCTCTTTAGTGGATGTTAGAAGATCTGATTATTTGCAGTTTGTAATCTCAGTAAGTGGTAGTATCTTTTATGCAGAAGTACCGGCTATTTTCACTTATCAGGATAAAGACTATTAAATAATGGATATTGAAGCTCTAGAGGTTATTGATTTTCTTAAATCGACACTGCCACTTGATAGTGCAACCACTGCACAGCTTGAATCTCTGGTTAAAGAGATACAAATAGGCTATCGAAAAAGAAAGCATGTTTTAACTCTTAAGCCCAATTTTCTATATTTGGTGCGCAAGGGTGCAGTACTAATCGAAGATGAAAATGAGCAGTTGTTTTCCATTCTAGGTGAGCGCCAGTGGTTTGGATACAATGCTCAGTTAGTTTTGTATTCGCACAGCTGTCAAGAAGACACGCTATATTACAAAATCCCTAAAAAACTATTTTTTGAGCTATTCTCGCAGCAGAGTAGTGTTCATCACTTTTTTGTTGATGCTGGCCTGGAGTCTAGTATCAAGGTGCAAAATATTGTTAAGCAAAATAGCTTACTGGACAACTCAGTACTATCCATGTCCAGAGCAAATGATGCTTATACAATTGACCCTAGTACCAGTATCCGTGATGTGGCCCAATTAATGAGTAGTAAAAATGTTACCTCGGTCGTGGTGACAGAAGGCACTACATTACGTGGTATTGTGACTGATCGTGCTTTTTGTACAAAAGTAGCAGCTACTGGGCTGGACGTTTCATCTCCGGTGAGTGATATTATGACAACTAACCCAATCTCAATTGCGCATTATAAAAGTGGTGTTGAGGCGATGTTGTTAATGGCTAATTCACACATTAGACACCTTCCCATCCTTAAAAATAATCAAGTAGTTGGCGTGGTTACTGCAGCAGATCTGTTGAGAAAGCAAAGCCATAATGTGGTATTTTTGATTAACGAAGTACTGGTATCAGAAACAGTTGGGGAGCTTAAAAAAATATCCCAGCAAGTGCCACTATTACTGCAGCATAGTTTTGAGTCTAATATGGATGAGCATGATATTACTTATTCAATAAGTTCGGTTGGCCGTTCCATCAATCAGCAGTTATTAAAACAGGCGGAAGCCCTCTTAGGAGAGCCGCCCATCGCTTATGCCTGGGTAGTTGCAGGCTCTCTTGCTAGATCTGAGCAAATTGCACATACTGACCAGGATAATTTGCTAATCTTGTCGGATGACTATGATGAAAAGCTACATGGAGAGTATTTTTCTAAACTTAGTGCCTATGTGAGCGATGGTCTAGATGAGTGTGGCTATGTATACTGCCCCGGGGATGTGATGGCAACCAATCCAAAATGGCGACAGCCGGTTTCTGTTTGGCGCTCTTATTATAATAGTTGGATATCAAGTCCTGATCCGAAAGCGTTAATGTATGCCAGTATATTCTTTGATTTGAAATGTATTTATGGTAGCCCTGAACTTTTAGACGACATGTTGTCAGGTGTTTTAAACAACACGCAAAAAAATACTATTTTTCAATCGCACATGGCACATAACGCCGAACACTACACACCTCCTTTAGGATTTTTTAGAAATTTCATTGTAGATCGTCATGGCGCAGATGCAAAAACACTAGATCTAAAGAGAAAAGGGGTTGTTCCAATTGTCGATTTCTCTCGGGTTTATGCGTTGTCACACGGTGTTAGGGCGATAAATACGCAAGATAGATTAAGAGAATTGATGGATATTCATGCCTTGAGTCAATCAGGTGTTAGTGATTTAATTGAAGCCTATAAGTTTATTAATCTGGTTAGGATTGAGCATCAATCTAGACAGATAAAAAATGGACAATCCATTGATAATTTTGTACCAACTAAAGAAATTTCCTCTTTGGATCAAAAACATTTAAAAGATGCATTTGGTATTGTTTCCAATATGCAATCGGCCATGAGTTCTCAGTATCAAACATCCATATTATGAAAAAATTGGCCTATTACTTATTCCCTAAGTATTACCAAAAAACGTTGTTATTAAGGTCTAACTTATCCCCCGCACTGAGAAATTATCTACTTAAGCCTTTGATTAATAAAAAAATGCTAATCAAGGATATTGAGTTTTTAGTGCTTGATTTTGAAACAACCGGGCTCAATCCTGCCAAAGAAAAAATTATTAGCATGGGTTACACTGTGATCAAAGATATGCACTTATTGGCAGCTTCTAGTCAGCATTTATTGATTAATCCTGAACAGTCACTCACAGAAGAAAATGTGAGTATTCATCAGTTAACAGATGATGATCTTAGTCAGGGAATAGGTCTGAATGATGCCATGGATAAGCTTTTTAGTGAAATGAATAATCGAGTAGTGATTGCGCATTTTGACAATATTGAAAAAAGATTTATTAATTGTGCTTGTCAAAAATTGTACAAAATTAATTGCTTACCCATGAGAATGTTAGACACTTTAAAAATTGAAAATAGAAAGATGATGAATACTAAAGGTTATATTCAACCTGAAAGTCTGCGTTTATTTTCTTTAAGAGAGAAATATAATTTACCAAGATATAAGGCTCATAATGCAATGCAAGATGCCATTTCAACCGCGGAGTTATTTTTAGCCCAAGTCAGTCATATGGGTGATGCTAATACGATAGAATTGAAAGACCTAATTTAAGAAAATAGCTTTCTAGAAAATTTGTTTTTAGGTATTATTAATTTATATTTCTTGAACTAGCTATTAATTATGTATCCAATTCTCCAGTCAAACAAAACCCCTTTATGTGATGAAAAAAAATATGAGTTGATGTACAACGACTCAATTAACAATGCAGATGAATTTTGGGCTACCCAGGCAAAAGAATTCTTAGATTGGGATAAAGACTGGAACGAGGTCTCTAATGTGGATTACACCCAAGGAAAAATTGAGTGGTTCAAGGGTGGCGAATTAAATGTTGCTTATAACTGTATCGACAGACACTTACCGCAAAGAGCTAAGCAAACTGCTATTATTTGGGAAGGCGACGATCCTGATGTGAGTCAGAAGGTTACTTATCAACAACTACACGATGAAGTGGCAAAGCTTGCTAATGGTTTAAAGAATTTAGGTGTTAAAAAAGGCGATCGAGTTTGTATTTATATGCCGATGATCCTTGAGTCTGCTTACGCTATGTTAGCATGTGCCCGTATTGGCGCTATTCACTCAGTAGTATTTGGCGGGTTTTCACCAGAGGCCCTTAAAGATCGAATTTTAGATTCTGAATGTAATGTTGTTATTACTGCTGATGAAGGTATGCGTGGTGGACGATCAACAGCACTTAAGTCAAATGTTGATCTTGCAGTCGAAGGTTGTGATTGTGTTAGTAAAGTAGTAGTGGTGCAAAATACTAAAGGCTCAGTTGAATGGGGTGATAAAGATATTTGGTACCATGATTTAGTAGCTGATGTTCCAAGCGAGTGCCCATGTGAGTCGTTCGATGCTGAAACACCATTATTTATTCTTTATACATCAGGGTCTACTGGAAAACCAAAAGGCGTATTGCACACTTCAGGCGGCTATTTACTTTATGCGGCAATGACACATAAATATGCATTTGATTATCAAGAAGGCGATATTTACTGGTGTACGGCTGACGTAGGTTGGGTAACAGGACACTCTTACATTGTTTATGGTCCTCTGGCAAATGGCGGAACTACTCTTATGTTTGAAGGTATCCCTTCTTATCCAGATGCTTCACGTTTCTGGCAAGTGATTGATAAGCATCAGGTTAATACATTCTATACGGCACCTACTGCTATTCGCGCCCTTATGGGTGCAGGTGACGAATTTGTTGAAAAAACTGACCGTTCTAGCTTAAGAATATTGGGCACAGTTGGAGAGCCGATTAACCCGGAAGCTTGGGAGTGGTATTACCATAAAATTGGTCAAGCTAAATGTCCGGTAGTTGACACTTGGTGGCAAACTGAAACAGGTGGCCATATGATTTTACCATTGCCTTATGCAACTGCATTAAAGCCTGGATCGGCAAGTAAGCCTTTCTTTGGTGTTGAGCCGCAAGTGGTTAATGAAAAGGGTGACATTTTAGAAGGTGAAGCGGAAGGTATCTTGGTACTAGCTAGATCTTGGCCAGGGCAAATGCGCACACTTTACAATAATCATGAGCGCTTCATGGAGGCTTACTTCTCAACTTTCCCGGGTAAATATTTTGCTGGTGACGGTGTTAAGCGCGATAGTGATGGCTATTATTGGATTACTGGACGCGTTGATGATGTTTTAAATATCTCAGGTCACCGTCTAGGTACAGCTGAGATTGAATCAGCACTGGTCTTACATGAGAGTGTTTCAGAGGCTGCTGTGGTGGGTTATCCACACGACATCAAAGGGCAGGGTGTTTACGCTTATGTTTCTATTATGAGTGGTGTTGAGCCAACAGATGCATTAAAAACAGAGCTGGTTAAACTGGTGCGTAGTGAAATTGGCCCAATTGCATTGGTAGACAAAATTCAGTTTGCACCAGGATTGCCAAAAACACGTAGTGGCAAGATTATGCGTCGAATCTTAAGAAAGATTGCCGAGAATGATTTTGATAATCTGGGTGACACCTCCACCCTGGCGGAGCCAGAGGTGGTTGAAGATTTGATTAATAATCGAACCGTTTAATAATCAAATTAACGGGCTTGGAGTTTCTTCAAGCCTTTTTTAATTTTGTCCTTTAAGCTAACTTCACATTGGTTGTGGTAGTTGTTTTGCATGCTTTCATCTAAAGAAATCACTTTACCAAATACCTGATTTTCAAGCTCAATAGTGTTTTTAATGTTGGCACAATAGTTGCCAATTTCTTCCGTTGTGTAAGAGATTAAGGTTGCAACTCCAATGGCAGGTACAATTAATCCGGTTACTGCGATGCCGCTAGAAGTTTCTTTAAGTTCTTTGATTCTGGCAATGTTTTGCTCAACAGTGGCTTTATTCTGAGTTTCAAAAACTTGCTCAAGGTAGCTAATTTTTTCTGCAGAAATGTCGAGTTTTTTCTCAACTGATTGCAGAGATCCTTTTAGTGATTTGACTTGATTTCTTGCATCATCCATTTGTGACATTTCATCACCTAAAACGCTGGTTTTACTCGTTGCTAAAGAGAGTTTGTCTTGTGAAATCTTAAGTGCTGATTGCGCTTTGATAAGTTGATCATTCAATGCTTCAAGTGCTGAATTGTTAGAGGTGTCATTTGAACTTTCGATTGGCTGAAGAGCGCTTATTTTTTGGTTGTACTCTTGAGTGATACCCTCAACTTCCTGCTCTAAAGTATCTAGTTTTTCACTGTAAAAAAAATAGCCTGCAATTAATGCAAAAGCTAGAACAATAGCGCTAAATAGGGATTTGTTTTCCATGGTCAGTTCTCATTCGTTAAATGGTGTAATTAGGTAGGCATTATACACTATTTTGAGAACTATATAAGAATATTATTATATTTTAATATATTATTCTTTTAGCCATTTGGCAGCCTGTTTGGCATAGTAAGTCAGAATGGCATCACTGCCCGCACGTTTAAAAGAAAGCAAAGTTTCAAGTGTGACTTTTTTCTCATCAATCCAGCCATTTTGACTGGCCGCCTTAATTTGTGCATATTCACCACTCACATGATAAGCAAAAGTAGGCATGCCAAAGGTTTGCTTAATGCGATAAACAATGTCTAAATAAGGTAAGCCAGGTTTAATCATTACCATATCAGCACCTTCATCAATATCTAGTTCAACTTCACGCATGGCTTCGTCCGAATTGGCAGGATCCATCTGGTAAGTTTCTTTGCTAGAGGCGCCAAGATTGCTTGCAGAGCCAACTGCATCCCTAAACGGACCGTAGTAACTAGATGCATATTTGGCGGAGTAAGCTAAGATTTTGGTATGAATAAAGCCATTTTCTTCTAAGGCTTCACGAATTGCACCAATACGTCCATCCATCATATCTGAAGGCGCAACAATATCACTGCCTGCTTGCGCATGAGAAAGTGCCTGTTTAACTAAAACTGCAACGGTTTCATCATTTAGCACATATCCAGATTCATCAATTAGCCCATCTTGACCATGCGTGGTAAATGGGTCGAGCGCAACATCAGTAATCACTGCTAACTCAGAAAATTTATCCTTTAATGCGCGTACAGCACGCTGTGCGAGTGCATCTGGATTGTAAGCTTCTTGGGCATCTAAAGATTTTTTCTCATTAGGTACAACTGGAAATAAAGCCACGGCGCGAATGCCTAAATCAACCAATTCTTGAGCTTCTAGCAATAATTGATCAACACTTAAACGCTCGATATCAGGCATAGAATCAATGCTTTCGCGCTTGTTGTCGCCCTCAATTACAAAGAGTGGAAAGATTAAGTCATCGGTGCTTAGGGTGTTTTCACGCATTAATTCACGGGTATATGCGTGTTTTCTCATACGACGTGGTCTATGGGTTAAAATTGTCATCTTAATTTAAATTCTAATAATTTCATCGATTATACAACAATGAATCAATCAAACGAAACGTTAACCAGCATGTCAAGCGTCAAAGAGGCGTTTATCCAACCTTTTCCAAACTCTCATAAGATTTATGTTGAGGGTTCTCGCGCCGATATTCAGGTGCCAATGCGTGAAATCACACTCACAGATACCATTGGTGATCTAGCTGAGAAGAATGACCCCATTCACGTGTACGACACTTCGGGTGTTTATACCGATCCAACTGTGCAAATTGATTTGCGCAAAGGGTTGAGTAATATTCGTGAAGCCTGGATTGACGAAAGAGCGGACACTCAAACGCTGGACGGCATGAGCTCAACTTTTTCAAATGAGCGCCTGGATGACGCAGAATTAGACGCTTTGCGTTTTAAGTTTCTAAAGACGCCAAAGCGTGCCAAAGAAGGTAAAAATGTCACCCAAATGCATTATGCCAAGCAAGGTATTATCACCCCTGAAATGGAGTACATTGCCATTCGAGAAAACTGTAAATGGCAAGATTACAAAGATCAAATCGGCCAACAAAAAGGCGAAAGTTTTGGCGCCGATATCCCGGATGTTATTACTGCTGAATTTGTGCGTAGTGAGGTTGCTCGCGGGCGCGCGGTGATTCCGGCCAATATTAATCATCCTGAAACTGAGCCGATGATTATCGGACGCAACTTCATGGTGAAAATTAATGGTAATATTGGTAACTCAGCCTTAGGCTCAAGTATTGAAGAAGAAGTCGATAAAATGGTTTGGGGTATTCGCTGGGGTGCAGACACCATTATGGATCTTTCAACAGGCAAAAATATTCACGAAACTCGTGAGTGGATTATTCGTAATTCTCCAGTGCCAATTGGCACGGTGCCAATTTACCAAGCTTTAGAAAAGGTTAATGGTATTGCCGAAGATCTTAATTGGGAGGTGTTTAGAGATACGCTAATTGAGCAAGCTGAGCAGGGAGTGGATTATTTCACCATTCATGCCGGCGTACGCCTACAACACGTACCACTAACCATTGATCGTATTACTGGCATTGTTTCTCGTGGTGGCTCGATTATGGCCAAGTGGTGTTTGGCGCATCATACTGAAAGTTTTATTTATACGCATTTTGAAGAAATTTGTGAAATTATGAAAAAGTACGATATTACTTTTTCACTTGGCGATGGTTTGCGTCCAGGCTGTATTGCTGACGCTAATGACGCAGCGCAATTTGGCGAGTTGGAAACACTAGGCGAGCTAACTAAAATCGCTTGGAAGCATGATGTACAAACCTTCATCGAAGGCCCTGGACACGTGCCAATGCAGATGATTAAAGAAAATATGGATAAGCAATTAGACGAGTGTGGTGAAGCGCCGTTTTATACGCTAGGACCATTAACTACTGACATTGCTCCGGGTTATGATCATATTACTTCAGCCATTGGTGCAGCGCAAATCGGCTGGTACGGTTGTGCTATGCTTTGCTATGTAACCCCTAAAGAGCACTTAGGCTTGCCAAATCAAGATGATGTTAAAGAAGGTATTGTTGCTTACAAAATTGCTGCTCATGCAGCCGATCTAGCCAAAGGTCATCCGGGTGCGCAGATTCGGGATAACGCTTTAAGTAAAGCGCGTTTTGAGTTTAGATGGGAAGATCAGTTTAACTTAGGTTTGGATCCAGATACAGCGCGTAAATATCATGACGAAACCATGCCAAAGCAAGCAGCGAAGACATCGCATTTTTGCTCTATGTGTGGCCCTAAGTTTTGCTCAATGAAAATTACCCAAGAAATCAAAACTATGGACGCGGCAGAAATCGCCAAGATTAATGCCATTCAAGTGGAGATGGATCAAAAATCAGCTGAGTTTTTAGAGAATGATTCTGAAATTTATATGAAAGAGGGTGCTTAAACATCCATTTTCATTTTTTGGGAAATTTCTAAAGCTTTAAAGGATTTTAGGCAGCATTGTTTGCTAGGGTTGAGGTTTTCGCAATTGCAGTAGTTGTGTTTGGTCTGAAACACCACGAAATCCTTTAAAAGGGCGCCTTTTCCGGCTTTAATTGCCTTTATATAGGCGTTTTCACTAATGTTAAAGCAATAACACAGGAGTTTTTCATTGGATTTTGAATTGCAACAGTCCATTTTGATTTTTTCCAATATTTCTTAAGTACAATAATCACTTTAATTATAAAGAATATTTAAGTATGTGGCTAGCAGCATTAATTAACACCATTATTGTCACCCTTAGTGTTTTGATTCATTATGAGTTTTTGTATCGTGCGACTAACTTAGTGCCAAGGGTTCAAATTAAACATCGGTTTAGAATTGTGGTGGTGGTGTTTATTGCGCTCATTGCACATGTAGTTGAAATATGGCTGTTTGCTTTGGCTTATTTTTTAATGAGTAAAGATAAGGTCTGGGGTGAGATACAAGGTAATTATGACGGCTCGTTTATGGACAGTGTTTATTTTTCATTTACAAATTTCACCACACTCGGTTTTGGCGATATTGAGCCCTTTGGCTCTATCCGATTTTTAGTAGGTATGGAGGCCTTGGTGGGCTTTGTGCTAATCACTTGGACCGCTTCTTTTTTGTATTATGAGATGCAGCGTTATTGGGATGCTAAATAATATCCATAGCGATTTTAGCAATTCTTTTAACCGCACCTTGTTGAGAGTCAAAATATTGTTTGGCATTAGCACCCAAAGACTCCAACTGCTCGGGGTTGTTTAATAATTGCATAATTTCTGTAAATAACTGCTTGGAATCCTGCACTTGGATGCCGGCTTTTTTATTTAATAAATTACTAGAAATTTCAGCAAAATTAAACACATTAGGGCCAAAAATAATCGGCTTGGATAAAGCGGCCGGCTCTAACATATTGTGCCCGCCCGTATCATTCAAGCTTCCTCCCATAAACACAATATCGCTCACTTCGAAATAGCTCATCATTTCACCCATTGAATCACCCAGTAGTACATCTGCCTGAGTGGCTGATCTAGCGCTTGATCGGCGCTCAATACTCAAACCAGCGCTAAGAGCTAATTTTTCTACTTGATTGAATCGCTCAGGATGTCTTGGTACAAAAACAACCAGTGCATTAATCTGCTCTTTAACAGCCAAATAGCTATTGATAATTTGCACCTCTTCCCCTGAATGGGTGCTGGCAAAAGTAATTACAACCCGCCCTTGGGTGATTTTTTTAATGGCTTTGGTGGTGAGTAGGTCTGATTTTGGATTTTGATCAAATTTGATATTACCCGCATTGACGACTTTGTCTTCTTGTGCGCCAAGTTGAATAAAACGATCAGCTGAGTTTTGATTTTGAGAGGCTATCAAGCTTAAATTATTAAGTGTTTGATGGATTAGTTTTGGGGCAAATTTTTGATATTTTTTTAACGATCGCTCTGAGAGTCTGGCATTAATTAAAATACTGGGAATGTTGTTTTGCTTTAAAGAATGGATTAAATTTGGCCAAATTTCAGTTTCCATAAGAATACACAAAGCAGGATTTAGGCGCTGAATATAGCGCTTAATAATTGGACTTAAGTCAAAAGGAAAATAGCAATGTAGAATTCGATCTCCATAGTGATGTGTAAGCGCACTAGAGCCGGTTGGTGTGGTGCTGGTTATTAATATTTTATGCTTTGGATGTTGCTTGATTAGAGTGTCGATCAGCGTGATAGAGGCTCTAAATTCACCCACTGAAACACAATGGATCCAAATGACAGGCAAGGAGTTTTTTTGAATAAACCCCAGTCTTTCGTGGATCCTTTTTCGATAGGCAGGTGCCTTGATAGATTTCACAAATAACCGAATAATTAAAATCGGTAATAATAAATATCCAACTAGGCTGTATAGGGTTCGATTCATTTGTCGGTGGTATAATAGCTTTATTGTATTTTAGCGGTTTTTTATGAAGTTTGTTGATTCTGCCAGTATTCGTATTGAAGCTGGAAAAGGAGGGGCGGGTTGCTTGGGCTTTCGTCGAGAAAAATATATTCCAGATGGCGGTCCAGATGGCGGTGATGGCGGTGATGGCGGGCACGTGTATTTCCGTGGCCAAGAGAGTCTTAACACCCTAAGTGAATTCCGCTTTAATCGTCTTTTTAGAGCAAAAAATGGTCAGCCTGGATCGGGCCAAAATAAGCGTGGAAAATCAGCCGATCATTTAACCGTGGAGATTCCACTCGGCACTAAAATCTACGATTTAGAAACCGACGAGCTAATTGGTGAAATGATTGAGCACGAGCAAGTTATTTTGGT
Organism: Candidatus Thioglobus sp.; assembly: GCA_018644675.1. Classification (GTDB taxonomy): domain Bacteria; phylum Pseudomonadota; class Gammaproteobacteria; order PS1; family Pseudothioglobaceae; genus Thioglobus_A. Next base: position 11,273 of record JABGQC010000012.1, on the reverse strand, counting down.
GGCCAAGGGTGGTTTTCATGGGCTAGGCAATACGCGTTTTAAATCTAGTATTAATCGTGCACCGCGTAAGACCACACCCGGCTCGCTAGGCGAGGCGCGTGAAATTGGCCTAGAGATGAATGTGATGGCTGATATCGGTCTGCTTGGTATGCCCAACGCAGGTAAATCAAGTCTAATTCGTCAGATTTCCAGCGCTCGTCCTAAAGTAGCGGATTACCCATTTACTACCTTGCATCCTTCATTAGGCGTGGTGTCTTATTACGATGAGCATATTGTCATGGCTGATATTCCAGGCTTGATCGAAGATGCCAGTGAAGGTGTGGGTTTGGGTTTTGAATTTTTAAAACATCTATCTCGCTCTAAAGCTTTGTTGCACGTTTTGGATATTTTGCCAGCAGACGGATCAGATCCTGCTAAAAACTTTTTAACCATTGAAAAAGAGTTAAGAAAATATGATCCAGAATTAGCCGATAAGCCGAGAATGTTAGCTATTAATAAAATGGATTTAATGCCTGAAGATGATCGCACTGAAATTGTTAGTCGCTTGTTAAAAGAAATCAACTATCAGGGAGAATTTTATAATATTTCAGCACTTAACGGCCTAGGCTGTAAAGATTTGGTTGAAGGTTTGTTTAAGTTGGTTAAAAATAATAACAATGAGTAAACAAAGATGGGTGGTTAAAATCGGATCAGCACTACTGACCAATGATGGTCAGGGTTTGGATAAGCGTGCAATTAGCGCTTGGGTTGAGCAAATTGTGCACCTAAAAAGTCAAGGGATTGAAGTTATCTTGGTTTCGAGTGGTGCGATTGCAGAAGGTATTAAACGTCTAGGCTGGGAGGCTCGTCCTGAGAATATTCACCAACTTCAGGCGGCTGCCGCTGTTGGGCAAATGGGCTTGGTGCAAGCTTATGAATCCTTATTTGCTAAGCATGCTATTCATACTGCGCAAATACTCCTAACCCACGACAACCTAGCCAATAAGCAGCAAAGTGATAACATCTCAGCTACATTGAATGCGCTGCTTGAGTTAAGCACGGTGCCGATCATTAACGAAAACGATACAGTGGCTACCGAAGAGATTAAATTTGGCGATAACGATACTTTGGCGGCATTGGTGGCAAATTTAGTTGGCGCTACTCAGCTGGTTATTTTGACAGATCAAGGCGGTGTTTATGATGCTGATCCTAGAAAAAATGCAAAGGCTGAGCTGATTGAGAAAATTCAAGTTGATGATGAAAAATTATCAAGAGTTGCGGGCAGAACAGGTGGCTCATTAGGTTCAGGTGGCATGTATACCAAAGTGCTCGCTGCCAAAACAGCTTCCCGCTCAAAAACCAATACTGTAATTGCCTCGGGCAGACAGGATAATGTTTTAATTAAATTAGGCGCTGGTGAGCGTGTTGGGACGTTAGTCCATTGCTAGCTTATATCGGACTTGGGTCAAACCTTGATCACCCAAAACAGCAGATTAAAACTGCGGTGATGGCACTGCACAGTGCTAAAGATGTGGAGGTGGTTAACCTTTCAAGTTTGTATCAATCGCCACCCGTAGACAATTCAGATCAGCCTGATTATATAAATGCAATCGCCCAGGTGAGTACACACTTAACCCCATTAGAATTGCTCCATGTTTGCCAAGCTATAGAAACTGATCAGCATCGTGAGCGTGCTCAAAAATGGGGTGCTAGAACCATTGATTTGGATATTATTATCTATGGCGTTCAAGTGGTTGCCTCCAAGCAATTAGTCATTCCTCATCCTGAAATGATGAATCGAGCTTTTGTACTGATTCCTTTGGCTGAGCTTGAGCAGGATTTAAAAGTGCCGGTACTTGGCCCTATTCAAGAGCTTATTGAGAAGTTGGGTGAGTATCAATTAACAAGATTATGAAATTATCAGCATTACAATCCTTTAAGAAAAATGGTGAAAAGATCACCTGCCTAACAGCGTATGACGCCTCATTTGCTAAGTTGTTTGATGCGTGTGGTGTGGATATGATTCTGGTGGGTGACTCCCTGGGTAACGTAATCCAAGGTGGGGAAAATACCTTGGGCGTTAGCATGGAAGATATGATTTACCATACGCAAGCCGTTGCAAAATCTATGCAAAATGCGCTATTGATTGCTGATATGCCTTACCAAAGCTATACCCATGCTCAGCAAACCTTAGAAAATGCCAAACGCTTAATGAGTGTTGGTGCGCAAATGGTTAAATTTGAAGGAGGTGCTGAGCATGAGGCTTCTTTTAAAATCTTGCAAGAGAGCGCTATTCCAGTCTGTGGCCACTTGGGTTTGCAGCCACAATCTGTTGTTGAGATGGGCGGCTATAAAGTGCAAGGCAAGGACGATGCTGGTGCCAATAAAATATTAGAAGATGCCTTGCTACTAGAATCTTGGGGTGTGGAAGTGTTAGTTCTTGAGTGCGTTCCTGAAACACTAGCCACTAAAATTTCAGCCAAATTAAGCATACCAACTATTGGCATTGGTGCCGGTGTTAATTGCGATGGACAGGTTTTGGTAAGTTACGATATGCTTGGCATTAATACCGGCCACTTGCCAAAATTTGTTAAAAACTTTTTGACTGGCCATGATTCAATACAGTCTGGTGTTAAAAGCTATATTAACGCAGTTAAAAATCAAACTTTTCCTAACGATAAACACAGTTACTAATGCAAGTTTGTGTAAATAATCAGCAACTAGCTGAAGCGGTCTCAATGTGGAGAGCGCAAGGTAAAACCATTGCCTTTGTACCAACAATGGGTGGGCTTCACGCTGGACATTTGTCTTTGACTCATCAGGCCAAAAAAAATGCCGATAAAGTCGTGGTGAGTATTTTCGTTAATCCTACACAATTTGGTGAAAATGAAGATTTTGATAACTATCCAAACACCTTGGAGCAGGATCTAATTCAGCTAAAGGCTTGCCAGGTTGATGCTGTTTTTACACCTGATAAAGGGCAAGTTTATCCAGACGGATTTGAGAGTCACTTAAAGGCCGGCAGTTTGTCTCAAGGGTTGTGTAGCGATTCTCGCCCTGGGCATTTTGATGGCGTGGTTCAAGTGGTACATCGATTGTTTGAAATTATCAAGCCTGATGTGGCTATTTTTGGCCAAAAAGATTATCAGCAGTTGTTGGTTATCAGGCAAATGGTGAGAGAAATGAGCCTGCCTATTGAGATTCTATCAGGTGATATTGTGCGAGAAGATAGTGGACTCGCCATGAGTACTAGAAACCAGTATTTATCTACAGAAGAGCAAGAGATCGCCACAAAAATATACCAAGTATTAACACAGCTAAAGCAAGTGGTTTTATCAGGTGAAGCATTAGCACCCGCTATCGCGCATTCAAAGGCAGTCTTAAGTCAGGATTTTAAAATAGAGTATCTATCTGTATTAGATGCTAATACCCTTAAATCTATTACTGACAATACTGCTCAAATTGCGATATTATGTGCGGTGTTTTTAGGGTCAACTCGTTTGATTGATAATATTGTTTTTGATAAAGGATAGCCATGTTTAGTATTACGGATGAAGCACAAGATTATGTTGCAGATTTATTTGCACAGCAAGATGATCAAGAATTAGGTCTTAAGGTTGATGTAACGCGTGCAGGTACACCAGCTGCAACTGTTTCGTTTAATTTTTGTCATCCCAAAGATTTGACCCCTAGCTATGAAAAATTTGAATACAAAGGTTTTTTTGCCTATATTGATAAAGCTAATTTTCCTTTTTTGGAAGAGTCAGAAGTTGCTCTAAAAGACGAAGGTGCCGGTAAAAAACTTACCATTACTGCACCTAATGCTAAAGGCGAAGAGCCAAAGGCGGATGCGCCATTAGAGGAAAGAATCAAATACGTTTTGGCTGCTGAAATTAGCCCGGGGCTTGCATCACATGGTGGCTTTGTTGACTTGGTTGAAATTACCGAAGATAAAGATGTTATTCTTAATTTTGGTGGCGGTTGTCAGGGCTGCTCTTCAGTTAAGGCAACTTTAGAGCAGGGCGTTGAAGCGCAGCTTAGAGGGCGTTTTCCAGAAATAAAATCAGTACGCGATGTTACTGATCACTCTCAAACAGATAACGCCTATATGTAAAAAATAGGCAAGGCGCTAGCCTTGAATTTATATGGTGTAAACTAGTCGGTATGATTATAAAAATAGATGCAACTGAACAAGAGCGAAAGGCTGCCAAGGCTGCGCACGAACTATTCACCATTAATACTATTCTTATTCACATCATTGGCACACTTGGGCTGATAAAGCTGCTTAACACCAGTATGAACATTGCCATTGGACTAACAATTGTTGTTTCTACAGGTGTTATTATTTATACCTATTTACGCACCAAAAAAGCCAAAAAAAATGATGCATATTTGGTTTATTTGCATTGGCAAATGTCGCTTAATCGTTACAAAATTTTAGTCTCTGCTTATGTGTTTTATATACTCATTACCTCATTAGGATTATTGATTGGTGACAGTGGCGCTAATAGTATGGACGGCACCAGCATTACTGGCTCAATTTTGACACTACTAGGTACCGTGCCTTTGTTCTTCTCGGTGTTAATTTCTGCGGTACTTGGATCAGGTTCTATGTTTAATGCGGGTCGCGGGGAAGTGGAGCAAAAATTTGCTCAAAAATACCCTCAATGAATGAATTCGAACTAATTGAAAAATATTTCAATTGGACTGGTTCAAACCCAGATGTCATTGGTGTTGGTGATGATTGTGCACTAATTACAATAGATAGTAACTCTCAGTTAGCCACCAGTGTCGATACCCTGATTGAAGGGGTGCATTTTCCTAAAAATACCTCGGCTGCTGATATTGCACATAAAGCGCTGGCAGTTAACCTAAGCGATTTGGCTGCCATGGGGGCAACACCCGAGTACTTTACACTGGCCCTAACCCTGCCTGAATTTGACGAAAGCTGGCTAAAGGAATTTTCCAATGCGCTTAAAACCTTGGCCAATCAATATAATATCACCTTGGTGGGTGGCGATACAACCAAAGGTCAGCTAAGTATTAGTATTAATGTAACTGGGGTTGTTAAAAAAAATAAAGCCTTATTGAGATCATCAGCTCAAGTTGGAGATGTTATTTTTGTTTCCAATACAATTGGAGATGCAGCTCTTGCTTTGTGGAAAATTCAGCAAAATATCAAACCTAGTGAACAGCTTTTAAGCCAGTTTAATAGGCCTGATCCACAGGTGCAATTGGGCTGTGCGTTAGTTGGAATTGCTAATGCTTGTATTGATATTTCTGATGGCTTAGAGCAAGATCTTACTCACATTCTTAAACGCTCAAATGTAGGTGCACGAATTAATTTATCTGATATTCCACTTGGCATTGAGATGCAAACTCATATTGAAAAAAGCCAAGACTGGTGCTTGGCATTGGCCGGTGGCGATGACTACGAGTTGTGCTTTAGTGTTGCACCAGAAAATTTAAGCAAACTAAAAAAGATCGAGGAAGATTTGGATATTAAATTGAGTGCTATCGGCTTAATCACTCAAGATGAGGGTATTGAAAGGATGGGTGGCTTTGATAAAAAGTGCTTGTCTTATCAGCACTTTTAGTGGGTGACCCGTCTGGATGACTGAGTAATTTTAAAAGCTAATGCGGAAAAAAAGATAAAAGAAGCAGAAAATTAAAACTCACTTTTTAAGCAACCAAAATTTTCAAGTATTTTTTCTTTTTCCCAGGCAGATTTTGGAATTGGTAAAAGGAGTTTAGTTAATCTAAATGACTGAGTAATTTTAAAATCTAACGCAGAAAAAAGATAAAAGAAGCAGAAAATTAGACTTCTTTCTTCTCAGCAATAGTTTTGCAATCAATACACTCATCCGCAGTAGGGCGAGCCTCTAGGCGAACAAAGGCAATTTCAGCGCCACAAGTCTTGCAATAGCCATAATCACCCATTTCAATAATGTGCAATGTTTTGTCAATTTTGCCAATTAATTTACGCTCACGGTCACGTGTTCTGAGTTCTAATGCAAACTCTTCTTCTAAAGTGGCGCGATCATTAATATCAGCCACTGGCGTTGAGTCTTCTTGAATGTGGCTGATAGTTGACTCAGCATCACTTACTAATTGATCTCTCCAAGTGTTGAGTTTGTTTTTAAAATGATCAAGTTGAGCATCGCTCATAAACTCTTCATCTTTTTTGGGTGTGTAGTGAGGAATATCTTGGTAGTCTGTCTGTGACATGATGTAAGATTAATTTAAAAAAAATATGTTTATACCTAAAGTAACTTAAAATAGCAATTTATTTTTGAACATATTTTATTATAAAACTATTATGACACTAGAAGCACTAATTTTCGATGTCGACGGAACCCTTGCAAACACTGAAAGAGATGGACATTTGGTTGCCTTTAATTTGGCTTTTAAAGAATTGGGTCTAGATTGGCAGTGGTCGAACGAACTTTACCACGAATTACTAAATGTCACCGGTGGCCAATTACGCATTAAATATTATTTAAAGAAATATAACACCGAATTCCAGCATGACGATTTGGATAATTTTGTTGCCTCAATTCACAAACTTAAAACCAGCATATACGTACGCTTGATGGACGAGGGCGCAGTGCCTTTGCGCCCAGGTGTTGAGCGCTTGTTTAATGAAGCAAGAGCAGCGGGTTTGCGCCTGGCCATTGCCACCACCACCACGCCTGCGAATGTTGACGCATTAATTGCCAACACATTGGGTAAAGAGGCTTTGGATTGGTTCGAGGTGATTGGTGCAGGCGATGTGGTGCCAAATCTTAAGCCGGCTGGAGATATCTATACTTACGTACTGGAGCAGATGAATATTGATGCAAATAAGTGCTTAGCTTTTGAGGATTCTCATAACGGTATTATTTCTGCGACTGAGGCCGGGCTAAAAACTTTGATCACTGTGAACGAATACACCAACACTCATGAGTTTGAAGGCGCATGCGCTGTTTTGAACAACTTGGGCGAAGCAGAGCAGCCTTTTGAAATGATCAAGGGTGATGCTACCACCTCAACATTTGTTGATGTTGGCTATTTACGAGCGCTACATGCACAGCATTGTTAAACTAGCAGATGCGACGCGTGTCTATGATGTGGCAACAATTACGCCATTGGCTCGTGCACATCAGCTTTCTGAGCGCCTAAATAACAACGTCTATTTAAAACGTGAAGATGAGTTAAGTATTCATGCTTTTAAGTTAAGAGGTGCCTATCAAAAAATCTCCTCTTTAACGGCCGAAGAAGCGTCCAAGGGAGTGGTAGCATCAAGTGCGGGTAATCATGCGCAAGGGGTGGCTTTATCTGCCAAGAAACTCGGCATTGACTCTATCATTGTCATGCCATTATCAACGCCTAAAATTAAAGTAAATGCAGTGGAGCAGTTGGGCGGCAAGGTAGTTTTGCATGGTGATGTGTATGACGATGCTTATCAATATGCCAAGCAACTTGAAAAACAGCAGGACTTAGTCTTTATCCATCCTTATGATGACATCGAAGTGATGGCAGGCCAGGCAACAATTGCCAAAGAGCTGCTTAATCAACTAGAAAATATCGACAAAGTGTTTATCCCTGTAGGCGGCGGCGGGTTGATTGCTGGCATGGCCACCTACCTTAAGCATTATGCACCGAGGATTCGAGTGATTGGTGTTGAGCCTCAAGATTCGCCAACGCTATATGAAGCATTAAAACAAAACAAACGAGTTATTCTGCCAGAAGTGGGTCGTTTTGCTGATGGGGTTGCGGTTAAGCAGATTGGTGAAAAAACTTTCGAAATTGCCAAACAAGTGGTTGATGAAGTCATCCTAGTGAGTAATGATGAGATCTGCGCGGCCATTAAAGATATTTATGAAGATGTCCGCTCCATATCAGAACCTGCTGGAGCGCTCGCAACAGCAGGCATCAAGAAGTATGTTGAAACTCACAACTTAACAGGTGAACGCTTAGTTTCTGTAGTCTCAGGCGCCAATGTTAATTTTGATCGTCTGCGCTATATTTCAGAGCGCGCTGATATTGGTGAACACAATGAAGCCATTATCGCTGTGACGATTGATGAAAAGCCTGGTAGTTTTTTGAAGTTTTGCCAAATGCTAGAAGATCATTCGATTACCGAGTTTAATTATCGTTATGGCTCGGATACCCAGGCGCGAATCTTTGTTGGTGTTTCGCTCAATGAAGGTCTGAGTGAAAAACAAGCACTATTAGGGCGTTTGTCTGACTCGTTTGATGTCTTAGATATGAGTGATAACTCCATTGCCAAAACTCATATTCGTTATATGGTTGGTGGACGTAGTAATTGCGAGCACGAAGTACTCTATCGATTTGAATTTCCAGAGCGCCCCGGCGCTTTGTTAAATTTCTTGAAAAAAATTGGCAGTCATTGGAACATAACCCTATTTCATTATCGTAATCATGGTGCTGATTTTGGACGTGTATTAATTGGCTTGCAAGCCCAAGATGTTACTAAGCTAGAGCAAAGCTTTGATGAATTAGGCTATTTCTACCAAAACGAAACCGACAACAAGGCCTATCAATACTTCCTTTAGAGACGCAATACCTCAAGATATAGCAGAAATATTAGCGATTGAGAGGTGTGCATTTACAACACCCTGGAGTCAGCAAAAATTCCTTGATGCGTTTGAAAATCCAGCCATAACGACGCGAGTAATTCTACATAATAATCATATAGTGGGATATTTACTGGCATTAGAGTCAATCGATTTTGTTGATATTTTGAATATCGCCATTCACCCAAATCTCCAACGACAAAACTTGGGAAAAAGCCTCCTAGACGAGTTGTTGCAACGATTAGACAAGAATAAGGTGCACGCTATTTTGTTGGAGGTTAGGGTGTCTAATGTTTCAGCTATTCACTTTTATCAGCAATACGGCTTCGAATGGATTGATACGCGCGAAAAATACTACTCGAACCTTGAGGATGCTAAAATACTACATCTACTTATTTAACAAAACACTAGAGGGTGAACATGGGTTATCAACACATTCAAGTGCCAGAAAATGGCGAAAAAATTACTTTTGACAATGGCGCTATTCAAGTTCCAAATCGTCCAATTATTACTTATATTGAAGGTGATGGTATTGGCTCTGATGTCTCTCCAGTGATGAAAAAAGTCATTGATAGTGTGGTTGAAAAAACCTACAACGGTGAAAAATCAATCCAATGGATGGATATTTATGCCGGTGAAAAGGCTAATGAAATTTACGGGGAATACTTGCCTCGAGAAACATTAGACGCTATTCAAGAATTTGGTGTATCTATTAAGGGTCCACTAACAACACCAGTTGGTGGCGGTATGCGTTCTTTGAACGTTGCCATTCGTCAAGATCTTGATTTGTTTATTTGTCAGCGTCCAGTGCAATACTTTACCGGCACGCCGACACCTGTTAAAGCGCCTGAAAAAGTTGATATGGTAATCTTTAGAGAAAACTCTGAAGATATCTATGCCGGTATTGAGTATCAATCAGGCACAAAAGAAGTAAAAAAACTAATCGACTTTTTGCAAGATGAAATGGGAGTGACTAAAATCCGTTTTCCAGAAACCTCAGGAATCGGAATTAAGCCCGTTTCTAAAGAGGGTACAGATCGCTTGGTTCGCGCAGCGATCCAATATGCAGTTGATAACGACAAAGACTCCGTCACACTTGTGCACAAGGGTAATATCATGAAATTCACCGAAGGTGGTTTTAGAGATTGGGGTTATCAGTTAGCTCGAGAAGAGTTTGGCGCTCAAGTTTTGGGCGATGGTCCATGGTGTGAATTTACCAACCCTAAAACGGGTACAGTTATTACCGTTAAAGATGTTATTGCTGACGCCTTCTTGCAACAAATCTTATTACGACCTGATGAGTACTCTGTGATTGCCACACTTAATCTAAATGGTGATTACGTATCTGATGCGCTTGCAGCTCAAGTGGGTGGTATTGGTATTGCACCAGGTGCAAACTTATCAGACACAACAGCCGTCTTTGAGGCAACTCATGGTACAGCACCTAAATATGCGGGCTTGAATAAAGTTAATCCTGGTTCTATTATCCTATCTGCAGAAATGATGTTAAGACACATGGGTTGGACTGAAGCAGCAGATAAAATTTTAGAGGCGATGTCAGTTGTCATTCAAAACAAGACAGTCACTTACGATCTTGAGCGACTTATGGATGGTGCGACTTTATTATCATGTTCAGAATTTGGCGACGCGCTGATTGATTCTATATCATAGTATTAACCTCTACTAATAGTGTTGCAAAGTAACTAGAGTGGCGTATTATGAGTTATAAGTAGACATTAATTTATTTGCTTTGTAATCAATATATTAAAATAACTCTTAGAGGAGAAATAATGAAAAATGTAACAAAAGTAGTAGCAGTCGCTACAATTATGGCAGCTGCTTCAGCTTCAGCTTTTTTTGGTAACAACGGCGGTAACAACGGTTGGGGCAACTCAAACGGCATGAGCAACTTTGGTCCTTTCGATGGTGGTTCAAACATGGGTCCTTTTAATGGTGGCAATAACTGGGGTCCGTTTACGGGTGGTCAGAACATGGGTCCTTTTAATGGTGGTTCAAACATGGGTCCGTTTAACGGCGCTCAAAACATGGGTCCATTCGCCAACAATAACAACATGAACAATGATTCTGATTGGGGTTTCCATTACAACAATAAGAACAAGACTGGCAACGTTTCTAACGCTACTACAGACGGTCAGTATGCTGGCGCTGCTTCTGCTAATGCTAAGGCACAAGCTGATGCATACGCTAAAGGTGCGGCTGATGGTTTTGCTAAAGGCCAAGCTGATGCATACTCTAAAGGTTATGCAGACGCTAAAGCAGCTTCTTCTGCAGACAGTAGAAGTCAATAGTCAAAACGCTTAGTATAAAAACCAGCTTTCGAGCTGGTTTTTTTATGTCTAAAATTTAGTCTATTATTAACAACCTATATATATGTATTAATTCTAGCCATCAAAAAACTTAGAATTAGTCAAATGCATAATTTGCCATATTTTATAAAGTAGCTGATTATTCTTGATAAATATCTACTTTTTTGAATAAAAACGCGTTTTTTATCGGTCAAAATCAAGTTATTTGCCTAGATTTAGCTGTATTTTGATCTAAATTCTCGATATTTTCATTTTTTTCAATATTTTTTATTGTCAAAAAACCTTGCTATATCACCATTTATTCTATTTTATGATAAATTATATTAGAATATTATTGACTTCTAATATAGTTGTTGTATAATACGCACCATACAGAGCAACTTAGCTC
>JABGQC010000036.1 GCA_018644675.1 Candidatus Thioglobus sp. | reverse complement strand
GATCTACTCATGCAAGACGGGCAATGCTGTGGCGCTTATATCTTAAATAAAGCCACACATCAAGTTGAAAGTTTTATCGCTCATAAAACCATACTGGCAACAGGAGGCGCTTCCAAAGTTTACCTCTACACCTCTAATCCCGATACCTCAACCGGAGACGGTATTGCCATGGCAAGTCGTGCAGGTTGTCAGATCGTGAATATGGAATTTGCCCAGTTTCACCCTACTTGTTTGTACCATCCACATGCAAAATCTTTTCTGATTTCAGAAGCCATTCGCGGAGAAGGTGGCAAACTTCATCTACCTAATGGTGAAACGTTTATGCACAAATACGATGAACGTGGTGAGCTTGCGCCTAGAGATATTGTCGCCAGAGCGATCGATTCAGAAATGAAATCTGCTGGCCTAGATTGTGTCTACTTAGATATTTCATTTAAAGGTGAAAAGTGGATTAAACAGCATTTTCCTACCATCTATTCTAAATGCCTGACTTTTGGAATAGATATTTTAAAAACCTCTATTCCTGTTGTCCCAGCAGCACATTACACTTGTGGTGGTATTGATGCTAACTTACAAGGCTTAACCAATATTACTAACTTATATGCCATTGGTGAAGTCGCACATACTAACGTACACGGTGCAAATCGCATGGCGAGCAACTCTCTATTGGAGTGTATTGTATTTGCAAAATCTTGTGCTCAAGATATTAATCAACAAGTGTTGGCAACTTCCCATTGTCAATTTGACCCCTGGGATGCTTCTCGAGTTGCCCCTTCTAAAGAGAAGGTGGTGGTGACACATTTATGGGATGAAGTGCGTCTAATTATGTGGAATTTTGTTGGTATTGTGCGATCTGATAGGCGTCTAAATTATGCACAACACCGACTTGATCAAATCGAGATGGAAGTTAATGAATACTACAGTTTATATCTCATATCGAGTGATTTAGTCGAGCTCAGAAACCTGGTTAAAACCGCACAAATTATCATCAAATCTGCACTCTCTAGAAAAGAAAGTCGTGGATTGCACTACAACGAAGATCATCCCGAGCAATCTGTTCAGGCAAAAAACACTATAATATAACCATGTTACTCCCCATCCTACATTATCCAGATAAGCGCCTTAGAACCAAGGCTGTGCCGATTGAAAAAGTTGATGACGCCATCCGCTCTTTGGTCAAGGATATGTTTGAGACAATGTATGAAGCGCCCGGAATTGGACTAGCGGCAACACAAGTTGACCACCATATTCGCCTAATTGTCATCGACACTTCAGAAGATAAAAGCCAGCCACTATGTTTTATCAATCCTAAAATTATTGAAAAAGATGGAGAGCTTGAATGGGATGAGGGCTGCTTATCAGTACCCAATTACTACGAGTGCGTAACCCGGGCAAACCATATCAAAGTCCAAGCGCTCAACGAACAAGGCGAGATGTTCGAGCTTGAAGCGCAAGAGCTGCTCGGGGTGTGCATTCAGCATGAAATTGATCATTTAGATGGCATCTTGTTTGTAGATCATCTATCCAAACTCAAGCAAAGACGCTTGCTTGAAAAAACCAGAAAATCTCAAAAATAACGCCACTCGTGTCAATTCAAGTCGGCCCTTATCAGCTTAACTCTATTGCGCTACTAGCACCCATGGCTGGCACTAGTGACAAGCCTTTTAGAATGCTGTGCAAATCTCTAGGTGCCGGGCTAACCACCTCAGAGATGGTGGTGATACAAGCGCATTTACTTAACACCAATAAATCTAAATATCGTCTAGACTTCAAGGGTGAAACAGCCCCAATTAGCATACAAATCGCAGGATCAGAAGCACAAGAGCTGGCGCACTCCGCACAAAAAGCGGTTGAATTTGGTGCAGACATTATTGACATCAACATGGGCTGCCCTGCTAAAAAAGTCTGCAATAAAGCCTCTGGTTCTGCTCTCATGCAGGATGAAGTGCTGGTCAAAAATATCCTAGAGTCAGTAGTGTCGGCCGTTAATATTCCAGTAACTTTAAAAATGAGAACAGGCTGGGATGCTGATAATAAAAACGCACCAACCATTGCACAAATTGCTGAGCAAGCCGGTATCCAGATGCTCAGCGTACACGGGCGTACCAAGGCGGATAAATATAATGGCATGGCTGAATACGACACCATTAAATCGGTCGTTAATCAAGTTAACATTCCTGTCATTGCTAATGGCGATATTATTAGTGCCAAGAAAGCTCAACAAGTATTAGACTACACGAATGCCTCAGGCGTTATGATTGGGCGAGCGGCCCAAGGAAATCCTTGGATATTTTCAGAAATTAACCACTACCTTAACACCAAAGAAATATCCGATTTAATCCCACTTGAAGAGAAAAAAACTACCATTCTTAAGCATATTCAACAAATTTATGATTTTTATGGCGATTTTTTGGGATTGAGGCTCGCCAGAAAGCACATTCTTTGGTATGCTACGCACCTTGACAAGAATCATATGCAGCAATTTTGGCAAACTGTCAATAAAATTACCAACCGTGAACAACAATTTACACTTTTTGAAAACTATTTAAACCAGCTATGAACCCCACTGACTTGCCTGCTTGCATCAATGCAAAATTAACTCGCTACTTCGAGCAATTGTCTGGCGAACAGACGTCTGGCGTACACAAAATGGTCATGCAGGAAACTGAATCCGTAACTCTTAAATTTGTATTAGACATGGTTGAGCAAAATCAAAGCGAAGCTGCAAGAATCCTAGGCATGAATCGCGGCACTTTAAAGAAAAAAATCGAACTTTACAAACTGTAAAACTTTATAATTACATTTTGTAATTATTACACTTCTATCAAGGGAATAAAATGGCCATACAACGTGCTTTAATCAGTGTTTCTGATAAAACCGGGATTCTTGAACTCGCTCAAGCTTTAGCAGACAAAAATATCGAAATTCTTTCAACCGGTGGCACTGCCAAGCTTTTAGCAGACAACAACATTCCTGTCATTGAAGTGTCTGACTACACTGGATTTCCAGAGATGATGGCAGGTCGTGTTAAAACTCTTAATCCAAAAATTCATGGCGGCATCTTAGCGCGTCGTGGACTTGATGAGCAAGTGATGGCTGATAACGATATCAACCCTATTGACTTGGTTGTGGTTAATCTATACCCTTTCCAAGCGACCATTGCTAACCCTGATTGCACACTTGAAGACGCGATTGAAAATATCGATATCGGTGGCCCTGCTATGTTGCGCTCTAGCGCCAAAAATCATGCATCTATTACGGTCGTTGTAGATGCTTCAGACTATTCAACAGTGATTGACGAGATCAACGCCAAAGGTGACACCACACTTGAAACTCGCACCAAACTTGCACTTAAAACATTTGAGCATACAGCTCAGTATGACGGCGCTATTGCTAACTACCTAGGCAAAGGTGAAGATGGATTTTCCAATACCATGAATTTACAATTTCACAAAACGCAATCGATGCGCTACGGTGAAAACCCACATCAAAATGCGGCTTTTTATGTAGAAAACAACATCAGCGAAACATGTGTTGCATCTAGTACCCAATTCCAAGGAAAAGCCATGTCATACAATAACATGGCCGATGCAGACGCCGCTCTAGAATGTGTACGCAGTTTTGATGCACCTGCTTGTGTGATTGTTAAGCATGCCAACCCTTGTGGCGTTGCTGTTCGATCTAACATTTTTGAGGCTTATGATGACGCTTTTAAAACTGACCCAACGTCAGCTTTTGGCGGAATTATTGCTTTCAATAGAAAGTTAGACAAAAAAACTGCTCAAACAATTATCGACCGTCAGTTTGTTGAAGTTATCATCGCACCAAGTATCGATAACGATGCTAAAGATGTGTTGTCAGCCAAACAAAATGTTCGTGCATTAGAATGTGGCGACTTATCTAACGCCCAACCATCGCTTGACTATAAGCGTGTTACTGGTGGCCTATTAGTACAAGATAAAGATCTTGGTGTCGTTGGCGAAAATGACATTAAATGTGTTACCGACCTAACACCATCAGCTGAACAGACCAAAGACTTACTATTTGCCTGGAAAGTAGCCAAAGCCGTCAAATCTAACGCTATTGTTTACGTTAAAAATGAAATGACTATTGGCGTAGGTGCAGGTCAAATGTCTCGCGTTTACTCAGCCAAAATTGCTGGTATTAAAGCCGCTGATGAGGGGCTTGTGGTTGAAGGCTCAGTGATGGCATCTGACGCCTTTTTCCCATTCCGTGACGGTATTGATGCTGCAGCGGAGGCTGGCATCAAAGCCATTATCCAGCCGGGTGGCTCAATGCGCGATGAGGAAGTTATTGCAGCAGCAAATGAGCACGGCATTGCCATGGTATTTACGGGAATGCGTCACTTTAAACATTAGGGAAAAATTATGTCTGTAGAAGCTATAACTGTCTTTCCGATGATTCACTCGATTACCATCGATAAAGAAAAAAATCTGGTCACTGAATTGGTACAAGATATCAATGATGTAGAAGGCATTAGGGCAAACCTACTTGAATCTGTTGCCACGGTTAAGATGTATGAACGGATCAATTTCTACCCTTTAAAAAAACCTGAATTTATCGATGATGTTATGGGCAGCTTTGCACAAATGGGTTTGAGCCGACACATCACCATTTCGGATAACACATATCATGAAATCAATGGCTATCTAGGTTGTACGCGCGTATGGGAATTACCACTAGTCCTTAGGGATCAAGTAGAAAAAGCGCTAGTTGGCTATGAAGTAGAATATGATTCAGACACTTGGGAAATACTAAATATTTCTGAATTAGAGGAATAGCCATGAATATTGACCACTACATTAAAGATGTCGCCAACTTTCCCAAGAAAGGCATTATTTTTAAAGATATTTCACCCCTATTAGCCAATCCAAAGGCGTTTGCTTATGTGGTTGACAACATTGCCAGCAAATATAGTTCAGGCTCTATTGATAAAATTGTTGGCCTGGATGCTAGGGGTTTTATTTTTGGTGCAGCAGTGGCGTACAAAATGGGTGTACCGTTTGTCATGGTACGCAAGCCTGGAAAATTGCCAGACCAATGCATCAGTGTGGACTATCAACTTGAATATGGTCAAAATACTTTTGAAATCCATGAAAACTCTATTCAGAAAAATGACAAAATACTTATTGTTGATGACTTATTGGCCACAGGTGGCTCTGTTAAAGCGGTAACTCAGCTTATTAGAGAGCTGGAAGCAACTGTTATCGCACTTGAGTGTGTCATTGAGCTTAGCTTTTTAAATGCTAGAAATAATCTAGATATCCAAGTCAACACGCAAACAGCCTATGACTAAAATCGGCATTGTTTGTGCTATGAGTGAAGAAGTAGATAAGATTGTCACTGCTTTTAATCTTCAAAAAATAAATACCGATCTAGGCTACAAGATTTATCAAAATCAACAAATAACTCTTATTGAATCTAGCATTGGCAAAGTAGCCAGCACATTGGCAGCATCGGTGTTAGTTAATCATGAAAGCATAGATAGGCTTATTAATATCGGTCTGGCGGGTGCGCTCAAAAACACACCCGTTGGATCGGCTTATTTTGTAAGCTCAGTTACTCAACATGACGCCTTTATTCCTTTTGAGGAGTATCAACCAGACATGTATCAAGATATAAATTGTGTTGTTCCAGCCCACGTCAAAAATACAGCAACCCTTGCTACGGGCGATCAATTTATTGACAATATTGAACAGATTGATAGTGATGCTGATCTAGTTGATATGGAAGGTTTTGCTGTTGCTTATGTAGCTAAAAAGCACCACCTTCCAATTACGATAATCAAAGGGGTTTCTGATGATGCTAATAGTAGTAGCGAGGCCGAATTATTTAAAAATCTCACCATCGCCATGGATCAAACCATCGCCCTGCTTAAACAAGTGATCTAACTAAGAATTCTCACTCTGAAAATTCTACCTTTAAGCTTATCATTTTGAATCTTTTTTAGTGCGGATTTAACCAGGCCTGACTCTACAGCAACGTAAGACCAATTGCTAGAGACAGTTATTTTTCCAATGGCTGATCCCGGAATGCCATCTTTTCCAGTCAACCCACCAACAATATCGCCAGGACGAAGCTTTTGTTTTTTACCGCCATCAATTTTCAGTGTGGTCATGGTTGGTTTTTTAATCGGCCTATCAAGCAGATCATCACTTGGCAAAGCATCATCAGTAATTTCAATCTCTAATGCGTCTAACTTTCGTGTTTCTCTATCACCATATAACGTGGCCGCAATACCGCTACGCCCAGCTCTACCCGTTCGACCAATACGATGCACATGCACCTCTGGATCGTGTGCTAAATTAAAATTCACCACCAAATCAAGCGCCTCAATATCCAAACCTCTAGCCGCCACATCAGTTGCCACCAA
>JABGQC010000011.1 GCA_018644675.1 Candidatus Thioglobus sp. | reverse complement strand
TTATAACCACCTAGCCAGCCGGTGACATCAACCGTTTCACCAATAAAGTAAAGCCCAGGTTGTTTACTTGATTCTAGGGTTTTGGAAGATAATTCATTAGTGGCAATTCCGCCTGTACAAACCTCAGCGGTGCGCAAACCTTCAGTGCCACTAGGTGTTAGCATCCAATGATTCAGGCAATAACCAAACGCTTTGAGATCGTGCTGTTTTATTTCACCTAGTGTCATATCAGCTAATGCTTTTGCACTTAACGTATTAGCTAAGCGCTCAGCAAGTCGCTTGGGGAAAAATTCAGCCAAAATTGTTTTAAGCTCCGCCTTACCTCGTTGTTGTTGTTTGTTTAGTAAATATTCGCTGGCATCCAAATCAGGCAAAAGATCAATAATAATATAATCTCCTTTGCTCCAGTAGGAAGAAATTTGCAAAATAGCCGGGCCACTCAAGCCTCGATGAGTGATGAGCAACTGCTCTCTAAAATTGGCGTGATTACAACTAACAACCGCCTCTAGAGAAAGCCCAGAGAGATCTTTAAAATACTTGTCAATATCATATTGATGAAAAGTAAATGGCACCAAGCCAGGTTTAAAAGCAACTGATTTCAAACCAAATTGTTTGGCGATTTGCAAGCCGAAATCACTTGCACCCATTTTTGGGATACTAGGGCCACCTGTAGCAACAACCAATGATTCTGCTTTAAAACCACCTTGGTTTGATTGAATTGTATAGTTTGAATCAAATTCAATCTGACCAATTTCACAAGCCAAAATAATATCCACTTGCTCACCTTCATCGAGCAACATTCTAAGCACTGCGCCGGATTTTTGATCACAAAACAATTGACCCAAAGTTTTTTCTGTCCAGCTCAAATGATGGCTTTCTAATAAGGCTATAAAATCCCATTGAGTGTAGCGTGATAAGGCAGATTTGCAAAAATGCGGGTTGTTTGAAACGTAGGCCTCGGGCTCAATAAAGAGGTTGGTAAAATTACATTTTCCACCGCCAGATATGAGGATTTTCTTACCCGCCTTACTGGCCTTATCCAAAATAGCCACACTGCGACCACGTTTAGCCGCTTGTGCAGCGCACATCAAACCTGCAGCACCTGCACCAATAATAATAACGTCGTATTGTTTCAAAAGAACTCGCTGATGGTATTGATAATCACAGGTGAATCCCACTCAAGCGCACCGCGATAGGCGTAGCGAATGATGCCGTTTTTATCCAGTAAAAAATTAGACGGATAAGCATACACACCCCAATCTTGTACGGCTTTGCCGGAGCTGTCTAATAAGATTGGCAAGTCAAACTTTACTTTTTTCTTGAATTCATTAATTTCACGTGCTGACTCACCAACGTTCACAGTGATAATTTTAAAATTTTGGTGTTTTAACTGTTCGCCTAACCTAACCAATGAGGGAATCTCTTTGATACAAGGCTTGCACCAACTTGCCCAAAAATTTAACAAAATGACAGTGTCTTTATAATCACTCAGATTAACTTTTTGACCTTTTAAGTCTTTCAATTGCAATACAATACTACGCTTACCCTTATACGGCTTGAGTGTTGGCTCACTCAAAGCATACTTGGGCTTGATATGCGTAGACTTTGATAAAGCTATCGGAGCTATTGGACGCACACTTGAGAGTAGAGCAGATGCTTGTATGTATGTATTACCCAAATCTGTCTTTGCTTTTAAATCTGCTTGTGTTAAATCTTCCTCATTACGCATATGAAACCCGCCACGCACACCTTCTAACCGATGCACAAAAACCGAACTACCGCCAGATTTTAGAGTTTTTAATATTTCTTTAGAGCGAAAATATTTGGTACCATACTGTGGCAAAACCATATAAATAGGCAAGTTGCTCGCTTTGGCGATATCAACATAATCTGCCTTGACACCCAACGCAGGCGCACCTTTAATTAAATGCGGAGAATGAAAAATATGACCTTTTAAATAATCATCACCAGGGTGTTGGGATTGCCATTGGTAAGCCGCCTTGAGCGCTAGCTGAGCACCTCGACCAGAGGTGACAAAAAATAATTGCTTAAAGCCCTTGTCTTGCGTTAGGCTAATTAGCTCCACCAAATCATCGATATTAAACTTATCTATACTACTACGATGCCTGGGTACCATATAGCTGGCGTGCAAATCTAGCACCCAGACGTCGCGCTCATCAAAAGCCAGCTGTTGTGCGGTAGCAATATGACCTTTGCCAAAGCCACGCTCTGATGGTAAATAAAGGTATAAGGTATTACCCTCAGAATTAAAAGTGTCCACCATAAGCACTTCGCCAGAGCTAAGCTCGATTTCTATTTTATCGTCGGCAATAAGTGCTGAGGACAAAAACAGGGTAATGATGAATAGCCACTTCATGAGTGATTATACATATCCAAAATATAATACAAAATAACTCCTTCAGATGAGCGCGAAGGACCCAAAACCTTAGCGGCGTATAAGTGATTTTTAGGGTCTGATTTTTCTACTGCTTGCTCAAGATTTTCAACGATTTCAACATTGTTAGCAGGAACGCGCTCTCGCTTAACACGAGGAATACGCACCACAGCATACTGCTCTGTAACAACTTTAACGCTCGGATGTGGATCTAGCGAATAACCTCTCATGGTTCTTTGGTGATGATCCTTGATCCGCAGACTTGATTGGACGGTACAGCGACGTGAATTTTGGCGGGTAGTGATAGCTCCATTGCATCAACACGATGAATGAATTCTACCTGATCAACACCACCGCCAATCATTTCATTAAAGGTTTTTTCCTCCCAAATAGAGCTTACTGTGCGTCCGCCATAGTCATGCGCAGGATAAACCAAGGTAGCCTCGGGAAGAGTAAACAAATATTGAATGGCGTTGTACAGTTTTTTAGCTGAGCCGCCTTGAAAATCACAACGCCCACAACTGCGAATCAACAAAGCATCTCCAGTGAATACCTTGTCATCAATCACGTATGACATGCAGCCGTCAGTATGCCCTGGTGTTGACAGCGCTTTAATTTGATATTTTCCAAATGCCAAGCTTTCGCCGTCCTTGATTAAAATGTCTGCACAAGTCACTGAATTGGCACTACCTAGTACAATTTGCGCCTGACTAAAACGATCCTTCAGCGGGCAAGAGCTGGTAATGTGGTCTGCATGTACATGAGTTTCAATAATGTATTTAAGATCCAAACCTAACTCTTCAATTAGGCCAATATCTCTTTGTTTGGTTTCACTCACTGCATCGATAATTACTGCCTCTTTGGTTTGAGAGTCAGCTAGTAAATATGTGTAGGTGGAGCTTTCTTTTTCAAATAAAGGTCTGAAAATTAAACTCATGGTAACACTTTTTTAAACGGCTTCACAATAACGCTTGCGTATGCGCCTGACGCCATATACGGATCTGCATCTGCCCAAGCTTGGGCGTCTGCTAAACATTCAAATTCTGCCACCACCAGTGAGCCAGTAAAGCCTGCCTCGCCAGGATCAACATTATCAATAGCTGGATGCGGCCCTGCCAGGATTAATCGACCTTCATTTTTTAAAGCATTCAAACGCTCAATATGCGCTGGACGCACGGACAATCTCTTTTCTAATGAGTCCTCTACATCTTGTGAAATGACAGCATACAGCATTTAAATTCTCCTTATATATCCAGTATATCTTGCATCGAATACAAGCCTGCAGACTTATCTTTTAACCAAGCTGATGCTCGAACAGCGCCATTGGCAAAAGTCATGCGTGATGAGGCTTTGTGGGTAATTTCCACGCGCTCACCTTCCATAAAAAAGCTCACTGTATGCTCACCCACCACATCGCCACCTCGAATAGTGGAAAAGCCTATGGTTTGACGATCGCGTGGCTCTTCAATACCTTCACGACCATACACTGCACATTTGGACAAATCTCGCCCTAGAGCATTAGCTACCACTTCACCCATTTTAAGTGCGGTGCCCGAGGGTGCGTCCACCTTATGGCGATGATGCGCCTCAACAATTTCAATATCAGAATCTTCACCAATTACCTTGGCTGCCATCTCTAGCAATTTAAGCGATAAATTGACACCCACACTCATGTTCGGTGCAAATACTACTGGGATTTCTTGAGCGGCATTATTGATTATCTCAAGCCCAGCATCATCAAAACCTGTGGTGCCAATCACAATCGCTTTGCCCGCCTGTTTACAAACTTTAAGATACTCTAGCGTTGCCTCAGGCCTGGTAAAGTCAATCACTACGTCAAACTGATTGATCACGGCACTTAGCTCATCACCCTTATCCAGGGTTACCCCTAGTGCCACCTTATCATTTTGATGGATAGATTCAATAATAGTTTGCCCCATACGACCTGAAGCGCCAACCACTGCAATTTTTATCATGTTTTTCTCTGTCAATTAATTGATTAGACTCACTTACTCTGGTCTAACTCTTAAATATACTGGATATTTAAAGTTGCCTTTGTTGGTGAAGCCGTAGTATTTAAAGGTAATTTTACTACCAATAGCGGGTGGATTAGCCCTGTCTTTATCTTTAAAGCCTGAGCCAATTTTTAGCTGTTTTCCAGCACTTGTCTGGCAAAGCACAGAACCCATCAAGCCTTTATATTTGCCCTTGCCGGGTAATATGCCTAGTACCGTGCATTCAGTATCAAAATATTTTTTCACTTTTAGTGCTGATGATAACCGACCCGTTTGATACAAGGTATCAGGATTTCTCACCACCACACCCTCGCCCTTGTTACCAACCACCTCTTTTAAAAATTCAGCAAGCTGAGTCTTGGTATTGATCTGTGTTTGTGGGATGATTTGAATATTTGAATTTGGATTTTTGTATAAATATGCTCGTAAAACGTCCAATCTTTTAAGTAGTCCACCTGGCTGATTGGGTACTTCAAAAATATTGTGAGTAATCTGTTTCCAGCGATCATCTGGTAATTGCGTACGCACAATGGAGGAAACATTCTCAAAATCATCGCGCTTTGTCCACAGCTCCCCATCTATAGCAAACGGTGGATACTGTTGAACAAACCACAGGGGTGGATTAAGTTTGTAACCGCCTCGAGTGAGTAATTCTTGTCCGTTCCAAAATCCACGAACACCATCAAGCTTTTCGCTCATAACCCAACCAACAACCTCTTTAGAATCGTCATAAGTTTTAAGTAAAAATAGGTCTGGCTTGTTAGCCAAACCTGCAAAGGAACCCAACATTACCGTGATCAATAAAATAACTCTATTAATCACGGCAGCACTCATTATGTCAGCTGATCTTCTAGGAAGCCGTTTTTCTTGGTGATATTATCAATATCTTGCAAGGCTTTTAACATGTCAGCCATTTTGTCAATAGGGATCATGTTTGGCCCGTCACTTAGCGCCACTTCCGGAT
This sequence comes from Candidatus Thioglobus sp., assembly GCA_018644675.1. Taxonomy (GTDB): domain Bacteria; phylum Pseudomonadota; class Gammaproteobacteria; order PS1; family Pseudothioglobaceae; genus Thioglobus_A. Next base: position 39,554 of record JABGQC010000011.1, on the reverse strand, counting down.
TTGGGTGAGTTTCCATGAAAAATCCTGACACACCTACAGCAGCGGCAGCTCGTGCTAATACTGGCACCATTTCTCTTTGCCCGCCCGAGGTTAAGCCGTTACCACCAGGTTGTTGTACAGAGTGTGTAGCATCAAACACCACAGGCTGTCCGGTTGAACGCATGGTTGATAAGCCGCGCATGTCAGACACCAGCGTGTTGTAACCAAATGAAGTGCCACGATCACAAATGGTAATTTGTTGATTGCCTGTTTCAAAGGCCTTATCCACCACATTTTGCATATCCCACGGCGCCTGGAATTGGCCTTTTTTAATGTTAACGGGAATACCCTGCTTACAAACATTTTGGATAAAATTAGTTTGACGTACTAAAAATGCTGGTGTTTGCATCATATCTACCACATCAGCCACCTCATCAAGTGGTGTGTCTTCGTGTACATCAGTCAACACAGGGATGCCTATCTCATCTTTAACTTTTTGCAAAATTCGTAAACCCTCTTCAACACCTAATCCTCTAAAGCTTCCTGTACTAGAGCGGTTTGCTTTATCGTACGAAGATTTATAAATAAAATTAATACCCAATGCTTCAGTTACTTTTTTTAGTGTTTCTGCTGTTTCCATAGCCAGTGATTCAGATTCAATCACGCAAGGACCTGCAATTAAGAAAAAAGGTTGGTCGATGCCGATTTCAAAATCTAATAATTTCATACTATTCACATGGGTTAATAATTGATAAGGTTAATTATAAGCCAAACAATTACATTAAAATATCCAATCATGACAAATACACCTGATATTCTCAAAAAAATTATTGCTCGAAAGGAGCAAGAAATCAAGGATGCTCTTGAGCTAACTTCCTATGACAAAATGATGGAAACCGCTTATGAAGATCGCACAACACGTGATTTTTATCAAGCACTAAAGGATAAGACTGATCTTAAGCAAAATGCCATTATTGCTGAAATTAAAAAAGCATCTCCTTCAAAAGGCATTTTACGGGAAAACTTTAACCCTGCTGAAATTGCCAAAAGCTATGCCAAACATGGTGCTGCTTGTCTATCGGTTTTAACTGATAAAGACTTTTTTCAAGGGGATGATAAATACGTAGCCGAAGTAAGATCAGCGGTCACCCTGCCGGTTTTGCGCAAAGAGTTTATTATCGAGCCCTACCAAGTGTTTCAGTCTCGCGTTTTAGGCGCTGATTGTATTTTGCTCATTGCAGCTTGTTTAGAAGATCAAAGAATGGAGGATTTAGCCATGCTGGCCATCTCTTGCCACATGGATGTTTTGATTGAAGTGCACAACCTTGAAGAATTAAAGCGCGTACAAGCATTACGCCTACCAATGGTTGGCATTAACAATCGAAATCTAAGAACATTTGATGTTACCCTGCAAACAACCATTGATCTTCTGGATGCAATAGATGATGACACTTTGGTGATTACTGAGAGCGGCATTTTAGGCGCGCAAGATGTAAAACTCATGCAAGAACATGATATTCATGCATTTTTAGTGGGTGAAGCATTCATGCGTCAAGATAACCCTGGCCAAGCGCTAGAAGATATTTTTGCTTAACACAATACAAGGACACTCACAATGAACACAACAGTTAGATGGATTGATGGCATGATGATGGTAGGTGAATCGGCCAGTGGCCATGCGATTGTTATGGATGGCCCTGAAACCTTAGGCGGTAAAAACCTCGGCATTAGGCCAATGGAAATGCTACTTTTGGGCATGGGTGGCTGCACTACTATTGATGTCATGTCCATGCTTAAAAAAATGCGCGAAGAAGTACGCAATTGTCGGGTTGAAATATCGGCTGAGCGTTCTGATGAACACCCAAAAGTATTTACTAAAATTCACCTGCATTTTATCCTGGAAGGCGAAAACCTAGATGAGAAGAAAATAGCCAAAGCTGTTAGTTTATCGGCAGAAAAATACTGCTCTGCTTCTATCATGCTTGGAAAAACAGCCGTTGTTACTCATGATTTTGAAACCCATGCATAATAACTGGGGCTGGCTTGGTACAGTCACTGGCATTATTGGCGGCCTTATGGTGGCGCTTAATTTTGAATATTCAAAATTTGGCTATATATTTTTCATGGTATCTGCCATTAGTTGGATCATACAAGGCTCGAGAAATAACGACAAATCATTAGTATTATTAAACACTGTCTTTGTTTGTGTTAACAGTTTAGGACTTTATCGTTGGTTCTCTTAACAGTAAGCTACAAACTATTTTTAGCACTAATCCTGTTATTAAATTTTCGGGTTGTTGCAGAGGACAAGCCCACTACCACTGACGTTATCGATATTTCCAGCGAAATAGAGGTTATTGATACTGAGATTCTTGATCTTGAAGTTAGCTACGAAATGGGAGAAAGCATGTTTGATATTAATGCCGAAGCGACCGATATCTCTAACGAATTGCTTTATCACGAATATCAGCTTGGCACGCCTAAAGATGAAAGTAGCCGATGGAATGAGTCTGAGCAGATGATCTTGGATGCAAAAATCAAACTACAAGCCCTACAAGAAAAAATTAAACTCGAAGGCGACTGGGGTCAACTACGTTTTCGAGTGATTGACTTTAAGGGCGAAGATCCTGGACAATTAAAGCTTAGATACAACTACGGTTTTTAAAACTATCCCTTTAAAATATTTAGCGTATAATATTTTTTTTTACGGAGAGTTGGCCGAGTGGCTGAAGGCGCGCCCCTGCTAAGGGTGTAAAGGGTTTATCCCCTTTCGAGGGTTCAAATCCCTCACTCTCCGCCACAAATTCCCTTTAGTAGTAGTATCTGTAGAGCCTACCAACTAAAATCTTAACTATGTTTTTTTCATCACATCTTTATTTTTTGGTGCAAATTTCCGCACATCATTTAGATGATCAGGTGACAAATGTGCGCACTTCAATGTCGTTACTAAAGTGCTATGACCTAGTGCCTTCTGTAGACTTAAAACATCACCACCATTCATAATAAAATGACTGGCAAAGGTGTGTCTCAATATATGGGTGCTTTGACCTTCATTTTTTTTACCCCTACCTTGAGTAATTGTGCTATTTGGATTTTCCCCAATTGTTGTTCATCTCATTATGATCAAACAAAACCCTTGCCTTGCTATTGAGCCACCCTTTCAATAGGGTTAATACTATGGTAATTCTCAACATTGCAATTAGTTAGATCGAAGCTATCTTGTAAATTCAACCAATACTGTGGCGAGTTATCAAAATACTTGCCGAGTCTTATCGCTGTATCGCTAGTAATAGATCTACTACCTTTTAATATCTCACTAATACGAGTCTGCTGCACAAAGATATCTTTAGATAAACGGTAGGCTGTTATATTGTAATCATCCAATAACTCTTGTAAGAATTCACCTGGATGGAAGTTATTTTTAATCATAATTTTTTCCTATTTAATGGTAATCAATAATTTCAATATCATAGGAATTGCTGCCTTTGAAAATAAAACATACTCTGTACTGTTGGTTAATTCTCACACTACTCTGCCCTTTTCTATTACCAGATAAATTCTCTAAGTGATTTGATGATGGCAAACGCAAATCATCTAAACAAGTAGCATTATCTATTTGTATTAATCTCATTAATGCTCTCCTGCTAATCTGACCAGGAATTGACTTATGATTTCCATCAGTTGCAAATTTTTCAGTTTTTTTATCAGCGTAACTTTTTATCATATTTTGTTATATAGTATCGTAGTACGATACTATTGTAAAGTGACACCATCCAACTTTATTTATTATTAACCAACTACACACCCATACCTTTAATGAAAAGTAGCTCAAGTTTGTTGGCATCTTTAATGCAATAGATACAAACCAGCATACTTTGTATGCATATAAAAATTCTTATATAGTAATATTTAACTATATAATACTTTCATCTCAAGATTCAAACTTTTCACTCCATATCATTATTAAATAATCAAATTTATGACTGACACACCATTAGTAATTGCAGGAAAAACTTATAACTCTCGCTTATTAGTTGGTTCAGGAAAATATAAAGATTTAACAGAAACAAAACTCGCAACTGATGCAGCCGAGGCGGATATTATTACGGTTGCTATTCGTCGTACTAACATCGGTCAAGATGAAAACGAGCCAAACTTACTCGACGTTATCACCCCTGATAAATACACAATTTTGCCAAATACTGCAGGCTGCTACACGGCCAAAGATGCTGTGCGCACGTGTCAGCTTGCTCGTGAGCTTTTAGGTGGTCATAATTTGGTTAAACTTGAGGTGTTAGGTGATGAAAAAACACTTTATCCTAATATTGTTGAAACACTTGCTGCTGCCAAAGTCCTGGTTGATGATGGATTTGATGTAATGGTTTACACCAGTGACGATCCAATTGTTGCTAAAGAATTAGAAAATATTGGCTGTTGCGCAGTAATGCCACTTGCCTCACTCATTGGCTCTGGTCAAGGCATTGCCAACCCAGCAAACATTAAGCTTATTAAAGAGCAGGCCAGTGTGCCGGTATTGGTTGATGCCGGTATTGGTTGCGCCTCGGACGCCGCCAAAGCTATGGAGCTTGGTTGTGATGGCGTGCTGATGAACTCAGCAATTGCCAATGCACAAGATCCAGCTTTAATGGCTAGTGCAATGAAACACGCGGTGATTGCAGGTCGTGAATCTTTTCTAGCAGGCAGAATGATGAAGAAAGCCTTTGCTTCTGCTTCATCACCAATGGAAAACTTAATCTAAGAAGTTTTCTTCCTGTTTTTCTTCAACTTCTTCTTTAGGTTTTTTAGTTCTTTTACCTGGCTTGGCGAGCACTTCTAAGAAAAAAGTTTCCAACCCTTCTGTATCTGCTTCAGAAATAACTTTGTTAATTTCTGAAACATGGATCGTATCGCAAGACGCTTCATTTGCACCAAAACGACAATCAAAATCCCAAAAATCTACATCTTCAGGTAGTGTCTTATTACGCTCACGCTTGATGTATTTTTTAAGCTCGTACTTAATGGCTTCTGCCACGCGAGGTCTTTGCTTTTTTGGATGTGAGAAGCTGAATGTTTTTTTCATGGGATTTAAAGTCAATAATTAATGCGCCTATTATACGTATTAACTACTGCCACCAGAAAAGCTAAGTAAAAATCTTAAAATTTAGCATTAGGGATTGGATGATTATCAACTACAAAGTCAATATCCTTATCCCCTCTACCACTTAGATTAATCAAAATCGTCTCATCTTTGTTCATAGTTTTAGCTATTTTCATGGCATAAGCAACTGCATGAGCAGATTCCAACGCTGGAATAATTCCCTCTAACTGGGACAAAGCATAAAAAGCATCAACCGCTTCTTTATCATCACACAGGCCAACTGATGTTCTACCAGTTTGACTTAAATAAGCCTGCTCTGGGCCAACTGAAGGATAATCAATACCCGAACCAATTGAATAAACTGGTGCTGGATCACCGTTCTTATCTTTAAGCATAATGGAGTTAAATCCGTGCATAACACCCTCTTCACCATAAGTAAGACTCGCCGCATGATCGCCTAGCTTACTACCTCTTCCTAGAGGCTCAACACCCACCAGTTCAACTTCTTTATCGTCAATAAAACCAGCAAATATACCCATGGCATTTGAGCCGCCACCTACACAAGCGACCACCTTATTTGGTAATTTCCCCTCATGCTCGTCAAATTGATCCTTTGCCTCAAATCCAACTACTGACTGAAAATCCCTCACCATCATCGGGAATGGATGTGGGCCAACCACCGAACCAATACAATAAATAGAGTCTTGATATTCTTCTATGTAAGCGCCAAATGCCGAATCTACAGCCTCTTTTAAAGTTTTTAAACCCTCGGTAACTGTCACCACTTTGGCACCAAGAATTTTCATTCTTACCACATTAGGGTGCTCTTTCTCAACGTCAACTTCACCCATGTGAATTTCGCACTCCAGCCCAAAATATGCGGCTGCTGTTGCAAGCGCAACGCCGTGCTGGCCTGCGCCAGTTTCAGCAATAACTTTTCTCTTGCCTAAATGTTTTGCCAAAATAACCTCGGCCATACAATGATTAAGCTTGTGTGCACCGGTATGATTAAGATCTTCACGCTTTAGATAAATTTTTGCACCGCCGCAATGTTCTGTTAAGTTCTTAGCAAAGGAAACCGGTGTTGGGCGCCCTTGAAAATGCTTGCGAACGTATCTTAATTCATCAATAAACTCCTTGGAGTTTTTAATATTGTTATATGCCTCGGTGATTTCAGCAAAAGGCGTCTCTAGCATTGGCGGAATAAATGATCCGCCAAATTTTCCAAAAAAACCATTTTCATCTGGATGCGAATCTAAATAAGAGTTAGACATATCTACCTTCAAGTTAATTAATAAAAGTCAAATAATACCCATATTAAAAGTATGCATAACACAAATTTAGCAATTATTGACTCTGCTCAAAAAAGATGCGTTTATCAATATCTATTGTTAATTATCGTTAAAATAATGATCATGGATTTTTCAACCAAGCTTACTAAGTTAAAACAAAACCACCTTTATCGCTCAAGAAAGGTGTCTGAAAATGCGCAAGGCACCCAGCTGATTGTTAATGGAAAATCAGTGCTTAATTTTTGCTCAAATGACTATCTGTCATTGGCCAATCATGCCCAAGTTAAAGAAGCATTAAAGCAAGGTGTTGATAAGTATGGCGTTGGATCTGGTGCCTCGCATTTGGTGAGTGGGCATTCATCAGCACATCATGACCTAGAAGAGGCTTTAGCTGATTACACAGGGCAAGATCGAGCTTTGTTATTTTCAACGGGATACACGGCAAATTTGGGCATTTTTTCCGCTCTTAAAGATGAGCTGGATTGGGCGTTACAAGACAAACTCAATCACGCTTCATTGATCGATGGAAATCAGCTAATTGGTCTACCCATTCAACGCTATTTACATAATGACATCGCCTCATTAAAGAGAAAAATCGCCAAACAAACAGGTGCAGGCATGATTGTGACTGACACCGTGTTTAGTATGGATGGCGATCGTGCAAATATCGATGATTTGCAAAAAATCGCAAATTTTTCCAATGCAATTTTAATGCAAGATGATGCGCACGGCTTTGGCGTATTTAAACCCAATATTCCACAAAATTCAATTTATATGGCCACGTTGGGCAAAGCTGCGGGCACTATGGGGGCTTTTGTGGCTGGAAATGAAGATTTTATTGAATTTTTGATCCAAAAATCACGTCCTTACATCTACACAACAGCAATGTCGCCAGCAATTTGTGTGGCCACGCTAAAAAGCCTGGAACTGATTAAAAAAGGTGAGCAAAAAGCTAAATTACGCGCCAATATTGATTTTTTCCGAAATTTTTCAACTGCTTTAGGATTGCCAATCGAGGCGTCCAACTCAGCCATTCAGCCACTAATTATTGGTGAAAGTGAAAAAGCCTTAAAAATTAGCCAAACCCTATTTAATCAGGGTTTTTATGTTAGCGCGATTCGCCCACCCACTGTGCCAAAAAATACCGCACGCCTACGAATCACACTAAGTGCCGACCATACTCAATCTCAAATTGAGCAACTACTGAATAAAATTAAGCATGCTTTACACTAGTACCACCGGCACTGGAAAAGACTTAGTTTTACTGCACGGCTGGGGGTTTAATGCTGATCTGTTTAACACTTTAATTGAAAAATACCAAAACCAGTATCGCATCACCAAAATTGACTTACCCGGACACGGTAGAAGCAAAGATGTCGCAGGCGGAATAGATGAATGGTGTGATGAAATTATTAAAATTTTGCCAAAAAATCCAATTTTACTAGGTTGGTCATTAGGTGGCTTACTGGCCATTAATATTGCCACCAAAATTCAACTGTCAAGGCTTATATTAATAGCCTCCAGCCCAAACTTTGTCCAAAATAAAAACTGGACATTTGGCATAGATGCAGATAATTTCAGACAATTTTCTAACACACTAGAGCTCAACCCTGCCAAAGGCTTGAAGCGTTTTGTTAGCTTACAAACCAAAGACAAATCACAACTTAAAAGTCTTAATCAGTCCATTGATACACTGCCCGCTTCAACTATGGCACTCAATCAAGGCTTAGATATACTACTCACCACTGATTTAAGCAAGCAATTACTCGCTCTAAAAATTGATAAAAAAGTTATTTTGGGTAATAAAGACGCTCTGATACCAAGAAAAATCCAGACCTGGTATCAACTCAATAATATCCAAACTCTAATGTTAGACACTGGTCATCTGCCGTTTTTGGATAATGAGTTTTCACTATGAATATTACTAAATCCATTGCGCCCATGCTATTTACTGTTTTTATTCCATTCTGGTTAGCGCTAGCAATAAGCCCACTTTATAGAGATATTTGGATTGCAGAAAACATAATTTTGATAACTTGCTTGTATTTTTTAATCACCGGATATACAAGGTTTCACTTTACCAACACCTCTTATTATCTAATTTTTAGTTTCTGTATATTGCAAACCATTGGTGCGCATTATAGTTATGCTGAGGTGCCACTTGGATTTTGGGCTGCAGATATATTTGACCTAAATCGCAATCATTTTGACCGTTTGGTACACTTTGCTTTTGGTTTTTTGATTGTCTTACCATTCAAAGAAGTGTTTGCTAGATTTGCAACATTTGCCAATAAGAAAACTGAGTATTTTGTGCTAATTATAATCTTTATCGGTATTGGCGAATGTTATGAAATTATCGAGTGGTGGTATTCAATTTTATTTGAACAAGATATACAAGAAAATGCATTTCTTGGCTCACAAGGCGACATATGGGATGCAGAAAAAGATGTGCTTCTATCTGGTATAGGCGCATGGCTTTACCTATATTTTTTTACTAAAGTTAAAGGTGATCATTGTTAAGATCATGGTCTATTTTTTTGTGAATCCAGTCGACATACGTAGCCATCAGCATCACCATAGTCAATAAAATTCCAATATCGATCATGTGGGTTTTTCACCTTTCTTGCATGCTTTATAGGGCAAAAATATTGTTCTGTTATAGAGGCTATTTCACCCACATAGCCCAACAAGCCATTTGCATAGCCACAATACATACAGCCAATTTTTTCAATAGTATTGAGATAACCAAGCTTGTGTCGATCAATCGCAATATAGTCACTCCTTTTAATCTTTTGAACTTTGTAAACTGGAAAGCAAATAGCTTGGTATAAAGATACAAATAGATCCAATAAAAGCAGTGGCACGATCAATATATAAATAAGCGGTGCGGTAATTATAGTTAATGGATTAGCATTAAATAAATAGCGCAAACTCCTTGTTTTTAGCTTTTTATGGGCTTTTAGCAAAACCCTTTCAAAGATAATCCGTTTTTTATTAAATTGATAATTAAATTGTTTTCGCTTGGATTCAACATCCGTTTCTAAATTTTTCTTAATTTGGTTAAATTGATCAATAAGATCTTGAATGGCAGAATTTGGCATAATTAATCAACAGTTAAAATGAATAATACTTTGATTTTAACCGACTATATCAACCCCATTACTATCTATATAGATGCTATTTGAGTATAATTTCCATAAAGTTATAAACCTTGGAGAAAGCGATGAGTGCAGTTGTTGGTGTTATTATGGGGTCAAAATCAGACTGGCCAACCATGAAATATGCAGTAGAAATGTTAGAGCAATTTGGCGTGGCTTATGAGGTACAGGTAGTTTCTGCACACCGCACACCCGATCTAATGTTTGACTATGCCTCAAGTGCACTTGATCGCGGCCTTAAAGTGATTATTGCTGGTGCTGGTGGCGCTGCACATCTACCTGGCATGGTGGCAGCTAAAACCATTGTTCCTGTACTCGGTGTGCCGGTGCAATCACGCGCACTCAGCGGACAAGACTCTTTACTTTCTATTGCTCAAATGCCAGGTGGCATTCCAGTTGGTACTTTGGCGATTGGCGAGGCAGGTGCAAAAAATGCTGGCATTTTAGCTGCACAAATTATTGCCAACGAAGACACATCTGTTCGAGACAAGGTGGTAGCTTTTAGAGCCAAGCAAACACAAGATGTTCTTGATAATCCAAACCCGCAAATTTAACCAATGAAAATAGGTATTTTAGGCGCAGGCCAGCTTGGCAGAATGATGGCTATTTCAGGCTATCCTTTAAATCATCAATTTGGGTTTTCTGGCCATTCAAACGATGAGCCTTCTGCTTTATTAGGGCATATGTTTGCCCTAGAGAACAACGCCGATAATATCGAATCATTAGCTGCTTTTGCTGATGTAATTACTTACGAAAGCGAAAATACAGATGTTGAAATTGTAAGAGAGTTAAACAAAGATATTCCTGTTTATCCTGGTGAAAAATCTCTATTCACTACACAGCATCGCGGTCGTGAAAAAGCTTTATTTGATAAGCTAAATATTCCTTGCGCACCTTACAAGATGGTTAATACACTAAATGATCTTAGGCAAGCTGTTAGCCAAATTGGGCTCCCAGCCATCTTAAAAACAGCCACTGAGGGCTATGATGGCAAAGGACAATTCTTAATGCGTAGTGAGGATCAGCTTCAAGAAGCTTTTGACAGTATGAATGGGGTTGAGTCGATTCTAGAGGGTTTTGTAAATTTTAAACGCGAGCTGTCATTAATTGCCGTGCGCGGCATTGATGATGACCACAAATACTACCCTTTGGTTGAAAACACACATCATGACGGCATTTTAAGATTAACCATTGCACCCGCTCAAGCGATTGACCCAAAGGTGCAAAAAATTGCCGAACACTACATGCAAATCTTGCTCGATGAAATGGATCACGTAGGTGTTTTAACCATTGAATTATTTGAAACGGACAGTGGCTTAGTGGTGAATGAGATGGCACCACGCGTACATAACTCTGGGCATTGGAGTATTGAAGGTGCCAATACTTCTCAGTTTGAAAATCACATTCGTGCGATTACAGGGATGCCGCTTGGTGACACATCACCCGTTCACAACTTCAGCGCCATGATTAATATTATTGGCGAATTGGGTCCAACTGATATTGCTCTAAAAATGGCTAACGCACACCTGCATTTATATGACAAATCAGAACGTAAAAATAGAAAGCTTGGTCATATTAATATTATTGCCAACTCTCAAGAAGAGCTTGATAACAGCATCAAGCAATTAAAAGACTTTTTACCTAAATAACAGCACAAGGATTTACACCATGTCAGAACAATACAATTGGCCTTCATCAATGCTTTACCACCCAACAGGCGACCCAATTAGCATTAAGCCTATTGACAACAATGAATCATTCGGCACTGACGAGTTGGAAACTTTTATTGGGGGTCCAATTGGTCATATCAAACTTGATAACGGCATGCTGGTAATTAATGATCAAGGCAAGGAAATGAACCTACCTCTTAATGATATGGCCAGCAAAAATGGCTATTCTTTATACGGAAATCTGATTTTTGTACCAAAAATTATTCAGGCCGATCCGGTCAAATTTGACATTAAAAACCTATAGTTTTAATTAGCCAAACTCTTTTTCAAGATAAGTTTTAATATCTGCCGACTCAAACATCCAGGTAACCTTGCCGTTGTCTGTAATTTTTAAACAAGGCACCTGAACTTTGCCAGCCTCCTTTAGCAACTCTTCACGGTATTTACCACCTCGTGTTTGTGCATCACGAGTAACAATTTTAATATTTAAGCCTCTAATAACTCTTCTACTCATAATGCAAAATGGGCAAGGGAAAAATTGATACAATTCAATTTTTGATGCTTTTTCGTCAGCCAATGCTTGTGCTTGTGCATCTCTTTTAACTTTTTTAACTGGAATCAATCGACTAACCAGCGCAATCAAAGCGCCGAATCCATTTCTAAAGGCTTTTAATAATAATTTCATGATTTTATTTCCTATTTTGGTAAGCGGTGAGTGTGTTTTCTAACAAGGTTGCAATGGTCATAGGGCCAACGCCACCTGGTACAGGTGTCATCCAGGCGGCATTTGCAGTGGCCGAATCAAAGTCAACATCACCCACTAATTTTCCGCTGTCTAATCGATTAATACCCACATCGATCACCACCGCACCTGGCTTAACCCAATCACCTTGAATCATCTGTGGAATACCAACAGCAGCCACAATCACATCAGCTTGTTGAAGCTTAGTAGATAGATTGGTGGTTCTACTGTTACATATGGTGACCGTTGCACGAGCATTTAAAAGCTCCATTGCCATCGGTCTGCCAACAATATTAGAAGCGCCAACAACGACACAATCTTTGCCCACTAAATCAATACCAGTGGTTGCCAGCATGGTCATCACCCCTTTGGGCGTACATGGGCGTAAATAAGGCTTATTTTGCATGAGTTTGCCGATATTTTCACTATGGAAGCCATCTACGTCCTTTTCAGGAGAAATAGTCTCAATGACTAAATTTGCATCCAAATGCTTAGGCAGTGGTAATTGCACTAAAATGCCGTCAATCTTATCATCATTATTTAAACGCTCAACCTCATCAAGTAACTCTTTTTGAGTAATATCAGCAGGCTTGTTTATTTTTTCTGAATAAAAACCCACTTCTTTACAGGCGTTGTCTTTATTACGAACATATACAGCAGAAGCTGGATCATCGCCCACCAATATCACTGCCAATCCGGGAGCGCGATCTAATTTCTTGACTTGTTGAGCAATATCATTGCGCAGGTTTTGGGCAATTTGTTTACCGTCAATAATGTTCATAGTTATTCTTCTTTAAGGTTGTTGTTTTGCCAAGGCGTCTCGCACTTGGTCTAAATCCGCTTGGGTATCGACCCCAAATCCTGTATCCGCACAAGCAACAGCCACATGAACACCGAAGCCTTCATTGAGTACGGTGAGTTGCTCGAGTTTTTCAACTTGTTCAAATCGAGAGCTGTCCATATTTAAATATTGCTTAATAAAAGCTGATCGATAGGCATAAATGCCAATGTGTTTGTAGCAAAGTGATAAATCAAAATCTTGCGCTTCTCTAAAATAGGGAATGGGTGCGCGGGAAAAATATAACGCTTTACCAAACTTATCAAACACCACTTTGACACAATTTGGATCTAAGTACTGAGTCTTATCAATAACTTGCTCGCACAAAGTGGCCATTTGCATTTGACTCTGGCTCAAGTTATTCGCCACCTGGTCAATCACACTAGCACTTAACATGGGCTCATCACCCTGGACATTCACCACAATTTCATCATCATCGATATTAAGCTGGGTTAGTACTTCTGAGATTCTGGCGGTGCCTGAGGTATGATTTTCATCAGTCATGCAAACTGTCGCACCAAAACCTTCAGCCACTGTTTTGATACGCTGATCATCAGTTGCAATAATGACCGCTGAAGCGCCACTTTTTAGCGCATTCTCATAGGTGTGCTGAATCAAGGGCTTGCCATGGATATCTTTTAAAAGCTTCGCTGGCAGCCTACTAGATGCATAACGAGCCGGAATAATAACGCTAAAGTTCATGGATTAATCTAGCTTTCTCGCCTCTTCCTCAAGCAAAACAGGAATACCGTCATCAATTGGATAGGCCAAACCACTCGCTTCGCAGATTAATTCATCACCCACTTGTTTTAAAGGGGCTTTAGATTTTGGACAAACTAGTAGTTTTAAGAGTGCTTCATCAATCATATTTTTGCTGCTAAATTGGTTAAAAAATCCTCACTAATATCAAGATCAACTTCTAAGTAATACATCTTGTTATTAGCAAACTCCCTACATTTTACCCAATCTTTAGCAGTCATGATTATCGGATGATTGTCATCGAATTCTAAATCTGCTGACTGATATGAATAGTGATCTTTAAATTCATGCGCATGTAGCTGAATATCTAACTGGCTTAACGTTTGAAAAAAACGCTGAGGATGGCCAATACCAGCCACTGCGTGTACAGGTTGATCGCTAAAGAAATCTAAAGGTTTTCTTTCACCGGTAACCAAGTGAACAAAACCAATGGGTTTTATTTGGGCGCTTATCTCCCCAGGAAAAAGTCCACCATTATTAATCACAAAGTCAACTTGTTTAAGTCGTCCGAGAGATTCTCTTAATGGGCCAGAAGGCAAGAAAAAACCATTACCAAAACGCCTATTACCATCTACAACTGCAATTTCAACTTGCCTATCCATTGCATAATGCTGCAAGCCATCATCGCTAATAACCACCTCAACTTGATGTTGACTAATTAAGTCCTTAACTGCCTGAGAGCGATTTTTATTAATCATCACTGGCAAGCCTGTTTGGGTGGCAATCAACAGCGGTTCATCACCTGATAACTTAACATCAGTACTTGGCTCAACTAACAAACTATCGCCAGTATGCGAACCACCATAACCCCTAGAAACCACGCCTACGCGCTTGCCCTGCTGTTTTAAGTAGCTGGCCAATTTAAGCACAATCGGGGTTTTGCCACTGCCACCAACAGTTATATTGCCAACAACAACAACAGGTATTTGGAATTTATTCGTAGACAAAACGCCTAGTTGATACAGCACTCGACGCAATTTACTTAGTGCATAAAAAACACCAGAAACTGGCCATAAAAGGTAATTAATAACGCCTCTAGTATTTAAATTCATTTAGCTTTACTTAAAGCATTCACCTTTATTGTCGTATTTTTTCTCAGTAAATCTAAGTACGCCCGCAGCAACAGTCAGGATTAGAATAGAGACCACCATAATCAGTAAGTTAAGATTATCACTAGTCATTAGTGCCTTCATATCAATCACCATAAAGCGTGTAATAGCGGTTATCGCGATAAAAATAAGGAAAATCACAGGCAATCGATGCGTTTTAAAATAAATACCGGTCATGGCACCTAGCTCTAAATAAATAAAGAGTAATAAAATATCCTTCAAGGAAGCAAATCCAGACTCATGCTGCATGATAATAAGATATTCACCGATTGCTGACCAAACAATGGTTGCGCCTATAACAAATAGGCCGACAATATGAAAGGTCTCAATTAAAAAATCTCCCAATTGATCAATCCTATCTTTAAATGTAGCTTTCTGCATTTCTCTCCCCTTAAATATTTAGTGATTCATAAAGTGCTAATTATGACAAAATATCACCACCATGAGCATTGAATTTGACATTTCTACCCAGTATTTACGATCAAATCGTAAAAAAGGCTTTATTTCCTTCATTTCTGGCGTCTCCATGGTGGGACTTATTCTAGGTGTCATGACTCTTGTTACGGTTTTATCGGTAATGAACGGCTTTCATAAAGAGCTTCGAGAGCGCGTTTTAAGCGCTATTTCTCACTCGTATATTAGTGAGTACAGTGGTGGCGTTGCTCATTGGCAAGATCTACAAATAAAAATTATGCAACATCCAGAAGTTGTTAGTTCGTCACCTTATATTGAAAAGTACGCTTTGTTAAGTACGGGCAATGGGGCGCAGGGAATTAGTGTTAGAGGAGTTATTCCACAACTGGAAAAACAAACCTCAATACTGCTCGATAAAGTTAAACTTGGTTCCAGTCAATTGTCAAAATCTGATATTTTAATTGGCCTAGGATTGTCAACTCAACTGGGGGCTAATATTGGCGATAAAATCACTCTATTAACCCCTGAACTATCCTCCAATATCATGGGTGTTCAACCACGCTTTAAGCGCTTTACAGTTAGCGGGATATTTGATGCGGGTATTAATGAATACGATAATAACCTGGCCTTTATTCAGCTAGATCAAGCGCAAAAACTCTACTCTATGAAAGATCAAGTTTCCGGCATTCGCCTCAAGGTGTCAGATTTGTTTCAAGCCAAACAAATCACTCAGGAAGTGATTATTACACTTGGCAACGATCAATACTACGGCATTGATTGGACTCAACAAAAAGCAAATTTCATCAAAGCCCTTGAGCTTGAAAAACAAATGATTGGGGTGATTCTGTCTTTAATTATTGCTGTTGCCGCTTTTAATATTGTTTCCATGATGGTGATGGTGGTCACTGATAAAACTGCTGATATTGCCATATTACGCACCCTGGGCATGACACCAAAACGCATCGTTAAGATATTTTTCTACCAGGGGCTTACTATTGGCATTATTGGCATCACCATTGGTATTATCTTAGGCGTTCTACTCTCGCTTAATATTGAAACTATTGTCGGTGGCATTGAAGTGCTCCTAGGGTTTGAGTTCTTTCCAAAAGACGTGTTTTATATCAATCGATTTCCTTCTGAAATTCATCTGAACGATCTTATTAAAGTCGGATTTGGTGCGTTTATATTAGTTATGCTTGCCTCTATCTATCCGGCTAAACGCGCTGGAAAAGTTATTATTGCCAAGGTACTTAATCATGAATAATCTTATTAGTTGTCACGGTATTAACTACCAATACCGTGATGGCAAACACCATACTCAAGTGATTAAAGATCTGAATCTTGACGTGGCTGCAGGTGAGTCGATCGCTATTCTTGGTCAGTCTGGCTGTGGAAAATCAACCTTACTCAATTTACTCGGCGGTATTGATCGTCCAGATAGTGGTCAGATTAAAATTAACAATACTGACATCAACACCTTAGATGAGCAAGAAAAGAGTGAGTTTAGGTCAAAAAATCTTAGCTTCATTTATCAATTTCATCACTTATTAAAAGACTTTAGTGCTTTAAAAAATATCATGATGCCGCTACTCATTCAGTCAGACCCGGATGCTAAGCAAAAGGCCATGAAAATTCTTAACAAGGTTGGGCTTGAATCTAGAGCAAACCACCTTCCAAGTGAATTATCAGGTGGAGAACGTCAACGAGTAGCCATTGCTCGCGCTCTAATCACTCAGCCAAAATGTCTACTAGCAGATGAACCTACTGGCAATCTTGACGGTAAAAATGCACAAGAAATACTTGATTTGATGATGACGCTCAATCAAACGCACAACAACTCTTTGATTGTTGTCACTCATGATGAAAAAATTGCAGCGAGAATGCGGCGGGTATTGGTACTAGAAAATGGACAGTTTAGCTAATAGCTGAGCTTTGTCTTGTTAAGACATTGTTGTCGTCAACGTAACATAGATTTGGCGTAAAGTTTTTAACTTCTTGCTCATCATAGATGGCGTAAGCAGCAATAATCAGCAAATCTCCAACTGCCGCTTTATGGGCAGCTGCACCATTAACCGAAATAACACCACTATTTTCTTTGCCACGTATGGCGTAGGTTGTAAAGCGATTACCATTAGCAATGTTATAAATTTGAATCTGTTCAAAAGCGCTAATACCTGCCGCATCCAATAGCACGCCATCAATCTCGCATGAACCCTCATACTCAAGTTCTGAAGCTGTGGTGGTAACGCGGTGAAGTTTGGCTTTTAGTAGAGTTCTTTGCATGTCTGATATTTTAATATTTTTAGCTGATATTTTTTAGGTTTAGTATTTTTTTATTTCTGCAAGTCAAATTTTAAAAATATAACGGCACATAGAAAAACTATGTGGCTGATTATTTTTTAAAATTTAACACAGTCAGAAAAAAGATTAGCCTAGCAATTGAATCATGATACCCGCTGCAATAGCTGAACCAATAACGCCCGCCACATTAGGGCCCATTGCATGCATTAGCAAGAAATTATGTGGATTTGATTCTAAGCCGACTTTATTTGAAACACGTGCCGCCATAGGAACCGCTGAAACACCTGCCGAACCAATCAATGGGTTAATCTTATTTTTGCTGAATAAGTTCATGGTTTTAGCCATTAACAATCCACTAGCGGTACCAATAGCAAAAGCAACCATACCCAATAGTAAAATACCTAATGTCTCTGGCTGTAGGAATTTATCTGCCATTAATTTTGAACCAACGGCCAAACCTAAAAAGATAGTCACGATATTAATCAGAGCATTTTGAGTAGTATCGCTTAAGCGATCTACCACACCTGACTCTTTCATCAAATTACCAAAAGCAAACATACCGAGTAATGGCGCTGCATCTGGCAGCAACAAGGCCACCAACATCAACAACATAATTGGAAAGATAATTTTCTCAGCCGTAGATACTTCGCGCAATTGCACCATTTCTATTTGACGCTCTTTTTCTGTCGTAAGTGCGCGCATAATTGGCGGCTGAATCAGTGGTACTAGTGCCATGTATGAGTATGAAGCAACTGCAATTGCGCCTAATAACTCGGGCGCTAGTTTACTGGCCACATAAATACTGGTTGGCCCATCTGCACCACCAATAATACCAATTGCTGCTGCATCTGTTAGACTGAAGTCAAACACGCCTGCAGCTGTCAGCCCCATAGCACCCAATAAGGTTGCAAAGATACCAAATTGCGCTGCAGCACCTAATAGTAATGTTTTTGGATTGGCCAGTAGTGGGCCAAAATCTGTTAACGCACCTACGCCCATAAAGATAATTAACGGGAATGCGCCTGATTCAATACCCACCACATAAAATACATGCAAAATACCACTACCTTCTGCAATACCTGCGCCAGGGATGTTGGCTAAAATAGCGCCAAAACCAATAGGCAATAACAGCAATGGCTCAAAATTTTTAACAATGGCTAAATAAAGCAATAGCATGCCAACCAAAAGCATTAAACCTTGACCCCATACCATTTGGTATAAACCAGTATTAAGCCATAGTGAATTCAACTGTTCCATAACAAATCCTGGTAGTTAGGCTAAAGATAATAAGGCTTGACCAACGGTCACGGCATCGCCCTCTTTAACATTAATTTCTGTTACCACACCACTTCTAGCAGCTTTGATTTCTGTTTCCATCTTCATCGCCTCAAGAATTACCAACACATCGCCTTCGTTGATTTTTTGATTAGGTAAAACCATTACTTTCCAAATATTACCCGAAAGTGGTGCTCCAATAGCTTCTCCACCCGTTGCTGGCACCTCAGTAGCAATTTCTTTTTGTGCCACTGGCGCTGGTGCCGAAGCTGTGTCAGAAGATGCCTTCATAGAGGTTACATCACCCCCTGCAGATACGTCAACTGTGTATGAATTACCTTTGAAAGAAACTGTGTAAGTACCTTCTTCACTATCAGGAGCAACGCAGTTACTGCCTTCTTGTGGTACTGGCTCAAAGAAATCAGGATTATTACGATTTTCCAAAAAGGAAATTCCCACCTGTGGAAACAAGGCATAGGTCATTAAATCGTCAATCTTGTTAGCGGCTAGCTGAATATTTTTCTCAGCTACAATCTCATCAAACTCTTGCTCTAAAATATGCATTTCTGGTGCAATGTTATCTGCAGGACGGCAGGTAATAGGCTCAGAACCCTCTAAAATTTTAGCTTGTAGCGCCTGATCAACAGCGGCAGGTGTTGCACCATACTCACCTTTAAGTACGCCAGCTGACTCTTTAGTAATGGTTTTGTAGCGCTCGCCAGTTAGTACATTAAGCACTGATTGTGTGCCTACAATTTGCGATGTTGGTGTCACTAAAGGAATATAGCCCAAATCTTTACGTACACGAGGTATTTCAGCTAGTACTTCATCCATCTTATCAGCCGCATTTTGCTCGCGTAACTGGTTTTCCATATTGGTTAACATGCCACCCGGAACTTGAGACAATAAGATGCGTGAATCTACCCCTCTTAATGAGCCTTCAAACTTAGCATACTTGCAGCGAATTGGTCGGAAATATGCATCAATCTCTTCTAACTTCTCCAGATCCAGTCCTGTTTTTCTTGGACTGTTTTCTAAAATAGAAACCACAGAGTTGGTTGCAGAGTGGCCATAAGTCATACTCATTGAGCCAATAGCAGTATCGACACGATCAATACCCGCTTCAACTGATTTAACAATTGTCGCCGTAGAAAGGCCAGTTGTTGCGTGTGCATGCAGCTGAATTGGAATATCAACCACTTCTTTTAATTTTGTAACTAAATCAAAAGCAACATAAGGCTGTAATAACCCAGCCATATCTTTAATACATAAAGAATGTGCACCCATGTCTTCAATTCTCTTAGCCATGTCTAGCCAAGTTTGTGTGTTATGAACAGGGCTAACCGTATAAGAAATAGTGCCTTGCGCATGCTGATCCAGCTTAACCGCTTGATCCACTGCTGTCTTTAGATTTCTAACGTCATTCATTGCGTCAAAAATTCTAAATACACCAACGCCATTCTCAGCACAACGGTCTACAAATTTGCGCACCACATCATCACTGTAATGACGATAGCCTAAAAGATTTTGACCACGCAATAACATTTGCTGTGGTGTATTTGGCATCACTGCTTTAATTTCACGAATACGATCCCAAGGATCCTCACCTAAATAACGAATACAAGAATCAAATGTAGCACCGCCCCATGACTCCACAGACCAGTAGCCAATCTTATCTAGCTTGTCGGCAATTGGTAGCATGTCATCAATACGCATACGCGTTGCAAACAAAGACTGGTGTGCATCTCTGAATACAAGCTCTGTGATTTCTACTTTCTTGTTATTTATTTTATTTGGCTTCTTGGTCATATTTTTTAGAAAATTTAGCATGATCCTTATGCTCCCCTATGCATCTTGATTGCTTGTTCGATAACGAACTTAGTCTCTTCATCAATTTCTTGTTCAAGAGTTGTTTTACTGTTGTCATGTTCTAACTCGTCTTTAATTCGAGCTTGGAGTTTTTGAATGATAACTGACATCAGTTTGGTTACAAAGACTAGTAGTGTCAAAAACAAGAAAACAAACCCCATGCCAAACATGGTTAGGTTTAGCGCTTGCGTCAAAAGATCTGCTTGTTCCATAATTACTACCCTCTATATTAATTTGGTACCGATGGACGGGGTCGAACCGTCACTCCGTGAGGAACCGGATTTTGAATCCGGCGTGTCTACCAATTCCACCACATCGGCAATAAACTGCTTTTTACTTATGTCTAAAAGTAATTCTACCCTTGGTTAAGTCATAAGGGGTCATTTCAACCGTTACCTTATCTCCTGGTAAAATACGAATATAGTGCTTGCGAATCTTTCCAGAAATGTGCGCTAAAACGCTATGGCCATTTTCTAATTCAACTGTAAAGGTTGTATTAGGTAGCTTTTCCTTGACCACGCCTTCTAACTCAATGTAATCGCTTTTTGACATAAATTATAAGTTCAAACTAAGTAAATAGTGAAATTTTACCCGAATACCAGCCTCACAACAGTAAAACCGAACCACTCTTCACGATTTGAAATAAGCTATAATTAGCCTATTTTTAAGCAACGTTAAATACAAATGCAATTAAGTTTTGAATTTTTTCCTCCTAGAACCGATCAAGGCAAACTAAATCTTAAACAAGTTCGCCAAGAATTATCTTGCGTTAACCCGCATTACTTCTCAACTACATTTGGCGCAGGTGGCACTACACAAGAGGCAACACTGGAAACCGTGCTCGATATACAAGCACATGATGGCATCTCAGCGGCGCCACACTTATCTTGTATTGATTCTGAAAAATCAAAAATCTCAGCCTTGCTAAATCAATACAAGGCCGCTGGCATTAATCGTATTGTTGCTCTTCGAGGCGATATTCCTTCTGGAGTGCGTGATATTGGTGATTTTCATTATGCCAATGAATTAGTTGAATTTATTCGACACGAGTTTGATGATCATTTTCATATTGAAGTGGCCGCCTATCCAGAGATGCATCCACAAGCAAAAAACATGAATACTGATATTCAACATTTTGCCAATAAAATTAAAGCGGGCGCTGATAGCGCCATTACACAGTACTTTTATAATGCAGATGCTTATTTTAGATTTGTAGACGATGTGCAAAAACTAGGCATTGATGCGCCAATTACACCTGGGATTATGCCAATTACCAACCACACTCAATTGCTCAGATTCTCCAATATGTGTGGCTCGGAAATCCCTCGTTGGATTGAAAAACGCTTAGCAGTATTTGGTGATGATTTAGAGTCTTTATCTGCTTTTGGGCTAGAAGTTGTTGATAATCTTTGTGATCAGCTTAAATCTCAAGGGGTGGAGAATTTTCATTTCTACACCATGAATAAATCACAACCCTCTTTGCAATTGGCTAAAAATCTTTTATAGGCTTAGTGAATATGTCGCTCTACCCAGCTTTGCAAATCATTTAAAGGCTGTTTATCTTGCTCATGGCAACACTTCTCGAGCACCTCTAAACGCTCACTCAACTCTAAAAAGACCAGTTGAAAATGTTGTTTACCCATCTGCTCTTGGTAAAGTTTAGATTTTAACGAAGCAATAATAGTCATCAGCGCTTGCTCATTTTTTTGCTTAATGATGTCCGCTGCGCCTGCCTTATACATGGCGTCTGCTTTAATTTTCTGCATCTTTCTTAGGTGCACTTCCTGCTCTGAGTTCACACAATAAGCCGGATAGGCCAGCCGAATGCTGTCAGCGGTTACATAACCCTCGTGCGTTTGCAGCTTACCTGAATTAATTTGGTCTTGAATACTAGAGCGACTCACGCCTAATCGACGAGCCGCTTGTGAAACACTTAATTTGATCATATAATTTTTCTCCCCAGAAAAATATCGCCTTATTGCCGACTAAATTAATCAACTTTTATTTAATTGTCAAGTGTATTATCTTGCTCTAATACTGATGCAATGGCCTGATCGCTAATATTAGGGGTTACTATCACCTGTTTAAAGTTCAAAGATTGGGCATATTTTTTGATCCGCTCGCTCAAGACAATCAGCGGATATTGTTTTAAACTATCCAAGGCATTTAACTGTTTTGCCAATGAGACAAGACCCTCTAAATTCTCATTACTGGTTACACTCACAAAACCTTTTTTATCTAGCAAAAAATCGCTTAATGACTGATTATGTAGAGTGCTTAGCGTACAAACAATACGATTGTAAACTTGTGCATATTCCACTTGATTGAGGTTTTTTTCTAGACCAATTTTTAGTGTTTCACGCCCGCCTTTTCCTCTAAAAATTAAAATATTTTTATTCCTCAAACATGATACTGATTCAAGACTTAGTAAAGCTTCACTAGAGGCTTTTTCTTGTGGAAAATCATCAACAGGAATGTGATGGTTATTGAGTTTTTTAGCGGTGGCAGCGCCAACTGCAAAAACTTTTGAGTAAGAAATAGCGCTCAAAACCTCAATCCCATACTCAACCGCATTCGCACTAATAAAAATAACAGCATCATATTGGCTACGTTGAGCCGTTGCGTTGAGCGCCACCACCTCAAGCGTTGGAAATAACAAAGGCTGATGTCCAGCATCAATCACTAAAGATTCAAGCGCCTTGACTTGTGTTAGCGGGCGAGTCAATAAAACATTCACGCCTTAATAGCCTAAAATTTCTGCAATGGTTCGAATCTTACCCAAAGCCTCACTCTCCGCATCTTTACAAATCAGTAGTGTTCGAGTGTTAATTTCAGCCAAGCGCTCAATTTTTGCTCTCATCTGCTTCTCGTCACCATCACCCTGAATATGGCAAACTGGCAAATCAGTGTAATATAAATACTGACCCATTGCATGCTTGTTGTTTAGTGCCAACTGTAGCTGATTATTCGATTGAAATGACACTCGATAAGCACTCAATAAATTCATAATCTCATCACTAGGCTGTCGATCCAATTCGCATGACAAGATAAATAATAACCGGTACGGCGCAACAGAATCAAGCAAAGTGCTCAGTGTACTAGCATCTAGCAGCTGTTGAGGTGTAATGGTAAGCACCAGCTCAAATTCCTCACCATCCTCTTCAGGGCTAGAACCTTCTAGCTCTTCAAAAATCGACTCCAAATCTTCTGTTGTATCAATTGGCAATGACAAGGCTTTAAACAGGGTTGAATAATAGTCAAAGCGCCATTCACTAGGTAAATCATCTGGATAAAAATCATCCACTAAGTCCAAACCACAACGGCCAATTAAAAACTCTGTTTCACTCATCTTTTACGGTTCGGCCTTTATAATAAACAAAAATTTAACAAAAAATCAATATGCCTGACATTCTACTACCAATTATCGCCTTGTTATCAGGTTTTGCACTTTTAATTTGGAGTGCAGATGAGTTCACGGAAAATGGTGCGAAAATCGCCAATATTTTCAAGGTTTCACCACTTATCATTGGTTTATTAATCTTTGGTTTTGGCACCTCTGCACCAGAAATGCTGGTTTCAGGCTTAGCTGCTATGGATGGTAACACCGGGCTCAGTATTGGTAACGCAGTCGGCTCAAACATCTTTAATATAGCCTTGGTATTAGGCATTAGTGCTATCATCACGCCAATTGAAGTGCAAGAGAATATTCTCAAAAAAGAGTGGGTATTTTTAATGTTGGCAACTTTGGTTGCCGGGCTACTACTTTGGGATCTTCGACTAGATATATTAGACGGCTTTATATTGCTAGCTCTACTAACCCTGTTTCTAGCCTACACCTTTAAAGAATCAAAAAATAGCCAAAATCACGAATTTGATGAATTAGAAAAAAGCGTTGATAAAAGCCAAACAAGCAAAACTTGGGTGATGCTCATTATTGGCTTAATCGTTCTAATTTCAAGTGCAAAGCTAGTGGTTTGGGGTGGTGTTGAAGTGGCACAAGCCTTTGGCGTATCTGATTTAATCATCGGACTGACTGTGGTTGCTTTGGGTACGAGCTTGCCAGAATTGGCCGTTTCTATTGCCAGTGTTTTAAAAAAGCAATATGAAATGGTGGTGGGTAATGTCATTGGCTCAAACCTCTTTAACACTATCGCGGTTCTTGCCATTCCAGGGCTTATCCATCCTTCAGATGTTGCACCAGAAGTGATTACACGTGACTATCCAGTAATGCTTCTGCTCACTGTTTTACTCTTTGTTGTTTCTTACAAATTTGGTAAAAAACACATCATCAATCGCTTTGAAGGGTTTGTTTTGGTGAGTGTTTTTAGTCTTTACATGTGGCAGTTATTTTGAATTTAGTTTTTACTCACGAATCCAAAACGCAAGCCTTTGCACAAACCTTAGCCGCTTGCGCGCAAACCATTGACCAGGCTATTGTTATCTATTTGGAGGGGGATTTAGGTGCAGGTAAAACCACCTTTGCACGAGGATTTATCCAATTTTTTGGCTTCGATCGAGTCAAAAGCCCAACCTACTCATTGGTGGAAAGCTATTTAAATAATAAGATCAATATACACCACTTTGATTGCTATCGTCTCAGTGACCCAGAAGAGCTAGAATATATTGGCATTCGTGAATACGCAAAGCCTGGGCATATTCAGCTTATTGAGTGGGCCGAGCTAGGCGCGGGAATCATTCCTCCTGCTGATCTAGTCATTAGCATTACTGGAGAAGATAACACCAGACAGTTAAACTTAAGCGCCAACAACGACATAGGCGAGCAACTTCTACAATGTATCGACTAATCAGCTTACTGATTGGCTTATTTTTTCTAAACAGCGCGTTTGCTGACAATCGAACCACACTTTATGATTTTCGTTTTTGGAGCTCTCCTGAGCGTACCAGAATTGTAATCGATGTTGACCAAGGCGTTCGGTTTTCAATTAAGCAAAAATCAAATCAATTTACACTCAGCATTCGCAACGCCAAACTACTTAAAGAAACCTATAAAAAGCTGTTTTATACCGATCAACGCATTAACAAAACACGCGTTAAGCGAGAAGATACCACCTATCAATTTAAATTTAAATTACAAGATCAGTATCTAATTAAAAGCTACACTCTAAAACCAAATGATAAATATCAGCACCACCGGCTAGTGGTTGATTTGTATAATCAAAAAAATCAAGCCAACACGCTGGTCAAAAAACCTAAAAAAACACTAATTAAAAAACCAATCAGCAAGCAATATAGCCAAAAAATTATTCTGCTTGATGCCGGACATGGTGGCGAAGATTCTGGCGCAGTCGGCTACAAACGCTCAAAAGAAAAACGCATCACTCTTCGTATCGCTAAAAAATTAGCCAAAAAAATTAACAACACCAAAGGCATGAAAGCCTTTCTCACTAGGCGTGGTGATTATTACGTTGGACTCACCAAACGTATTCGCATTGCTCAAGCCAATAAAGCCTCGCTATTTGTTTCTATTCATGCGGATGCAGTAAAGAGTAGGCATGCCAAAGGCGCTTCAGTTTACACTTTATCAGAACGTGGCGGATCAACCAAATTTGCACGCCGTTTGGAAAATTCCCAAAATACGTCTGATCAATTTGGCGTCAAACAACCACGCAATAGCAAAGACCAATATTTAAACAAAATTCTATGGGATTTGTCCAGAAAAGATCGCGATATTCAAAGTCAAAAACTTGGCGCTAAAATCTTAAAGGAAATGAGTAAAATTGGCCATCTGCACAAGAAAAAACCACAAAAAGCTGGTTTTGTCGTACTCAAAACTCCGGCCATCCCTTCAGTTTTAGTGGAAACCGCCTTTATTTCTAACCCCGAGGAAGAGCTTAGACTTAACAACAATAAAGAACAAGATAAAATCGCTAATGCTATTTACCAAGGCATTCTTAACTACTACAAATAGCCGGTTTTCAATATTTCCTAAATTTTCAATCATTGAAGTAACCAGGCGTTATCTTGTATTGATTTGAAGCAAATTTCACAACAAAACTCTTACTTTTAATGGTTTTTATGCTGATTATTAATACTTAAAAACATCATTCGCATTATTTGCGAATTTTTCTAAACCTTGTACTTAACAACCTCAACCTGATTGACACACTCTTGCACCTAAAATAGGTGCAAAAAAACTAAGGCCGATTTGGCTCTTTCAAGCGCCAAATGTAGTACAAGCAAATAATCGCTATTAAAATTAGCATTGTTTGTAGCAATGGATTATCTTGCAAAACAGCAATAGAAACTGAAAAGCTCAGAGCAATAAGCACACTAGCGCGGATTTTAATACGTCGAGAAACTGTTCTATTTTTCTCCCATTGTCTTAACAGACTACCAAACCAAGGATGGTCTATCAACATTTGATGAAACTTCGGCGAACTTTTGGCAAACAGCGCAAGAGCAAGTATTAAAAAAGGTGTGGTTGGCAAGATGGGAATCAAAACACCAATTACCGCCAGGATTACAAACAGCCATCCTAGTGATATGAATAAGTTTTTTTGTATTGTTTTTTTCATGCGGTGTCAATTATTGCACGAAGTTGGTTGAACGATTAAGGCTTGGTTGGTGCGTGATCTTGCTCTGGTGGCGTGTATTCCGGATCGTTTGGGTTCATAAATACAAAGCTGTAATCTTGACCCGCTTCGATTTGATCAAAATCAACTACCATACCTTCTAGCAATACTTTTTGCTCATATGCCAGTAAATATTCAACACCATTTGATTCTAAGTGAATATCGCCATCATGACGCTCATCAAATCCCATTAAGTACTGAAAACCCTCATCAGTTTGATCTGCAGCAAAGCGAATAATAAGCCCTTGAGTTTCTGGATTGTGAGTTGAAAGCGAGATTTCTTCTGCGGCTTTTTTTGTAATAGTGATCATAATATTTTGTGTTTAATGGTTCGAATAAAATCGACAAATTGCTCAACCCATTGATTGCCACCCACATTGCGCAAATGCGTATACGAAGCAAGTAAGTTATGTTTAATAATGCCGTCTTGCATATTATCCACACCCACACCACGCAAAACCTTAAAAGCGTAGCGTGTATTTGGATCAATGTTTGTTAGCTTAGAGTAATGAAATTCATGTGCATAAATAGTGTCTGCCACATCCTGCCAAGGGTGCTCTTTTACAGGAGCAAGCTGTACGTAGCCCCGACCAATTGGCTTAGGTGTCATGTCTGTATCTGCATCAATCACACCAACCATCGGATAAGATTTACCTTGACTGGTAATTTGATTAGTTAGATACATCAAGCCTCCGCACTCAGCATAAGCTGGCAAGCCTTGTTCAATTTTTTGCTTTATGTCTTGTAATAAAGATTTATTTGCGCTTAACGCTTCTAACTGCATCTCTGGAAAACCACCACCGATAAACAAGCCATCGCATTGAGGTAGTTCGTTATCTTGAAGCGTATCAAAATAAACAAGTTCAACACCTAGTTGGTTAAATTTGTCCAGATCGTCTTGGTAATAAAAACCGAAACTACTGTCTTTTGCCACGCCGACACGCAACCGAGAATTCGAACTGATTTCAGGTGCAGATGAGATTTGGATGTTTTTTTCCAAACTAACGATTTTATGTAAATCTACTTGATCAGTAATCAGTCGAGCGGCACCATCAATAAAATACTGCGATTGAGGCGTTTCATTTGCGGGCATTAAGCCTAAATGACGCTCATCAATAACCAGCTCCTTAGAGCGTCTTATTGAGCCAACCACTTCAATATCTGTATAGTGTTCAATTGCTTGAATGAGTTTTGACTCATGACGCTCGCCAGCAACCTTATTTAAAATAACGCCGGCGATATTAACATCCGGATCAAAATCTTGATAACCTTTGACCAATGCAGCCACACCACGAGTAATGCCCGTAGTATCAATCACCAAAATTACCGGAATATCTAATAACTTAGCCAGATCAGCATTTGCATCACCGCCAGTAACACTCATGCCGTCATATAAGCCTTTATTGCCCTCAATAATGGAAACATCAGCCGAAGAATTTTTATGCTTATATAGCTGAATTATTTCAGATTCAGTCATATTATAAAAATCTAGGTTATAACATGCCTGACCACTAGCTTGAGACAACCAAATTGGGTCTATGTAATCTGGGCCTTTTTTGAATGGTTGGACGTTTAAATTATGAGCCTTTAAAGCGCCACAAATCCCCAGACTAACAACCGTTTTGCCTGAGGATTTGTGTGCTGCGGAAAGATAAACGGACATTGACTGCCCTACTTTAAGCGTTTGCTAGTTTTTATGGTGCGGATCAGCAACATCATCAGCCAAACTCTCTGGCAAGAAAGGCAGAAATTTAACCAAATAAGCGATCGCAATTAGAGCCACTGCTATTCCACCCAAACCTAGCATTAATTCGGCCAATGTTGGAGTGTAAGCGGCAATACCGCCATAACCTTCTAGCATTTCTTTGCCTGGGAATAGTTCCATTGGATAAGCCTGACCGCCAATAATAATGACATAAAGCTGAGCAATACCACCTAAGATAATTAAGACTGAAGCCAAGCCAAGCATAGAGCGATTGCCTTTAGTAGCAGGAGAGTAAAGCAACGCTAATGGCACAACACCGCCTAAGACAATTTGCCCATACCAGAACAATTGAGTGTAGATACCGCCATCCATTAGAATAAAGCTTTCAACACCAGCATTTTCAGCTAAGTATAAGTTGCCTAAATGATAAACTGCTACAAAATAAAGTACTGCTGCAACAAATACACCTAATAAATTACTTAATCGATTAACAATTGCATCGCCTAATGGGCGCTGAGTCCACTTGTAACTTGCCATGAGCACGAGTACGAAAAAAGCCAAGCCAAATGCAAAAGACATGATTACAAACATAGGTGCCATAATAACGGCGTCATACGCTTGACGAGCTACCAAAAATCCAAAAATAGAGCCAGTACCTGTTGTTAGAATTAGTCTCCAGGTAAAAGCGGCAATACCCACTTTACGACTATATTTGTTCATGCGACGCTCAAACATCATCCATAGATAAACACCTACAATAACGAAGAAACCATTATAAAGAATGATATTCCAAGCAAAAATGGAATTGAAATTATACTCAGTCATGGCAACGATCAAACGATCTGGGCGACCTAGATCCAGTACCAATACCATCAAACCACCAGCCAACAATGCCAATGCAACAAGACCAGACAAGCGTGATAATGGCTTGTAAATTTTCTTATTAAAAACTGATGCTATAGAGGCGATATTAAGTGCACCCGATGCAGCAACAATCAAAAATAATGCAAATACGTGAGGCAATCCCCAAACAATACGATTGCTCATGCCAGTCACGTGGTGACCATTGTGCTCCATAAAGTAAACACTACCTAATGCTGCTAAAATAAAAGCGCCCAGACCTGCAATTAATGCATAAAAACCTAAACTCTTACCTTGTGTTTGCTCGTAACGAATAATGCTCATAATCTGCTCTTAAATTCCACTATAACGTACACCCGTATTCAGATTTAAATCTGCACGGATTTGTGTACTTTGAACTCTTTTCAATGTCTGATTGATTTTGCTAGTTGGATCGTGTAAATCACCAAAGATAACTGCATCACTATCAACAGCCTCAACACATGCAGGCTTCTCACCTTTGTCGACCTTATGTACACACATTGTGCAAGCTTCAACAGTACCCTTACCTCTTGGCATATGTTCTTTTTGATCGGTTAACGCCTCATGAACAAACGAGCGTGCATCGTACGGACAAGCCATCATACAATAACGACAACCAATACATAAATGTCTGTCAACTAAAACAATGCCGTCTTCACGCTTCATTGAAGCGTTAGTTGGGCAAACATCAACACATGGCGGCTGATCACAATGCTGACACATTAGTGCTAGATTGCTAATGCGATCAGTTGCCTTGTCTTTAACTTTAACCTTTTTAATCCAACCAGCTTTTTGATTACCTGTTGAATGCGCCTCATTACCCCAGCCTTGCTCCTCTTGACAAGCATTAACCATGTCATCAATATCGACCTCAGTTAGCTTATTAGTATCGATTAGCATGCCCCAACGCTTTTCGTTTGTTACTGGATTTTCACCAGCAGCATTGACGTAAGTTGTGAGTGTAATTCCGGTTGCAATAGTCGCAACACCAGCCGTTGTAGCAGTTGTTTTAATAAAGTCTCTACGACTAAGATTTTTATTTTTCTGAATTGATGTTTGGCACTTATCCATTACAAATCCTCTTTTGGCGTATTACGATGACAAGAAAAACAATCTAGACTTGTACCAACTTTTTGATGACAAGTCGAACAAAACTGCCCCGACTGGTCGATTGGCATAAATTCGTCATTCTGATCAGTCGCACTATGACAATTAACACAAGCTTTCAATGAATTGCGCTTAGTGCGAATACCTTGACGTAAGGTTTTGTCTCGTTTGTGCATCAAAAAGTTTGGATGCATGATTCTGATTTCTTTTAAGTCCGGGTGAATGTCTTCACTCTTACCTTCTTCTTTTAGCTCACTGGCTCTATCACCCAGATTAACATGCTTATCTGCATATGCAAAAACACTGGTTAAGAATACAGTTAAAAAAACAATCAACAAACGTTTCATAGTTACTCTCTCAAAAAATTCAAGTAGGCTTATTCACCTAAACCCATCTGGATATAACCAGTTGGACATACATCCGCACAAATATGACAACCAACACACTTAGAGTAATCAGTATCAACGTAACGACCTAAAGTTGCCTTATCTTTTTTAACCTTAAATACTGCATCTTGAGGGCAGTACATAACACAGTTATCACACTCAAAACATAGACCACAAGACATGCAACGACTTGCTTCGGTTTGAACTTCTTCCTCTGTGTAACCAATTAAACGCTCTTCAAAGTTGCCCAATACATTTTCTGTATCAACCACTTTATGGTCACGTTGATTACGCTGCTCGTTGTCAAAATGCCCTAGGAATAATTCCGTATGAGAAATGATAGATGCATAAGCACGATCTTCATAATTATGGATTGCGTAGTCTGCAGTATCGGTACCCTCACCAGCTTCACCACCTTTTTCATAGTCTGATGGAGATAAATCCCACTCATCAAGTTTCTTAGCAAGATCAAAGTAATGTACATCAACCTTATTACGGGCCTTCTGATTACTACCTGAAAGGAAGTCATCAATACTTTCAGCAACAATACCTGCTTGACCAATGGCAGTTGTTAACAAGTGTGGACGAACTACATCGCCACACACAAAGAAACCTGGCTTATTGGGAACTTGGTAGTTTTTGTCTGCATCAATAAAGCCATGGTCATTAAAGAATGAATCATCCATGCCTTCAGAGTCAACTGTTTGACCAATTGCTGAAACGATTAATTCACATTCAATATCAAACTCAGAGCCTTCAATTGGTGTATTTCCATCTTCTTCTAAACGTACAAAACGCAATGCTGTTGCACGACCTTCGTCATTTGTTACAACTTCAACAGGGCTTAATTGACCTTGAATCTCAACACCTTCACGAGTTGCATCATCAATCTCTTCTTGCGCTGCAGGCATATCGTCAATGGTTGAACGAGTTGTCAATAATACGTCAGCACCTAAACGGTTAGAGGTGTCTACAACGTCGTGCGCTGTATCGTTAAAAATAATATGCTCAGGACGATCTTTATCAGCAACATTTGTAATATCGCCCAAACGACGTGCAACCGATACAACGTCAATTGAAGTATCACCACCACCAATACAAATTACTTTGCCTGTGATGTGCTGTAAACGACCTTGGTTATATGCTTCAAGGAATGCTACACCAGAAACACAGTTAGTGGCATCGCCACCTGGAATAGGTAGCGTACGACCACTCATTGCACCAATGGCAAATAAAACTGCATCAAATTCTTTTTCTAATTCTTCAACCGTTACATCAACACCGACTTTAGTGTTCATCTTAGTCTCAACACCGGTTGCAATAATACGGTCAATTTCGTGACCTAATACGTCACGTGGTACACGGTAATCTGGAATACCGTACATCATCATACCGCCAAGTTGGTCGTATTTTTCAAAAACAGTAACTGCATGACCTTGACGACGCAGCTGTAAAGCCGCTGCTAAGCCACCACAACCACCACCGATAATAGCAACTTTCTTGCCAGTATCTGCAGCATTAATTTCAAATGTATAACCTTCTTGCTTTGCATTGTCGCCGATAAACTGCTCAACAGCGTTAATACCAACAGTATCTTCAACTTCGTTACGGTTACAACCATCTTCACAAGGCGCTGGACACACACGACCCATTACTGATGGGAACGGGTTAGCTGCAGTAGAGCGACGGAAAGCGTACTCTTGCCATGACATATCACCAGTTGGCTTTTCCATGCCACGAACGATATCTAACCAACCACGGATATTATGACCTGAAGGACATGAACCTTGACAAGGAGGAGTTTGTGTTACGTAAGTAGGACACTTGTGTGATGTGTCTTCTTGAAAGATCTTTTGACTCCATGGAACTGCACCTTGCTCGTCATCTTTATAAAGTCTAAATGTATGACCTTCACCTTTAGTTGGTACACCGTAAGCATTCTTTTGCATAATAAATCTCCTTGTTTTTATTCAGTTTCTGCTGCATCTGCTTCAACAGCATCCTCAGCATCAGTTTGTGGTTTGTCCAAAATAATAGCTGCACTCACCAACTGGTGAACACTAACAATCATGTATGGATCAAAATCAAATTTTGGTAATACTTTGGTAAATTGTGATTTACAAATCGCACAAATTGCCGCTAAAGTATTCACCCCTTCGTTCTTTTCTACTTCTTTTAGTGCTTGCATTCTCGGCATAGCACCTTTAACTCGAATCTCCATCAAATCGTCCGTTAGAAGACCACCGCCACCACCACAACAGAATGTAGATTCTTTAATTGTAGATCTTTCCATGTCTACGTAATTATTACAAACTGCTTTAATTACTTCACGTGGAAGAATAAATTGACCGCCTTCAATGCCGCCCATATTGGTTGCACGGGCAACATTACATGAGTCGTGGAATGTCACCGTACGATCATCATTTTCTGACTTGTCAAATTCTAACTTACCTCTTTGGATTAAATCGTAGGTATATTCGATAACATGTTGTGGTTGTGGATATCTATGATCCAACTGATTTTGCAGCTTAAGTGCATACTCATCACTTGATTGAGCACCCGCACCAACACCACTTAAAGTGTTCCAGAAACTGTAAGCAACACGCCATGCATGGCCACATTCACCTACCATCACACGAGATACTTCAAGATCTAGTGCTGCTTTACGAATTCTTAATGCCGCTTTACGCATAATATCGTATGAACCGATAAACATACCAAAGTTAGCACCCTCAGAGGCGTATGAACTCATCGTCCAGCTAACACCATCTTGATAAAACACTTTTCCGTAACCAATTAAGCCATCAATATGCGGCTCAGCAAAGAAATCTGCTGACGGTGTAATCAGTAATATTTCAGCACCTTTAACATCTAATGGGTATTTAACCGGCGCACCAAAATCTTCTTCAACTTCCTCTTCAAGATCTAACAATGTATCTCTCAAAGCTGGCTCAGGAAGACCTAAGTTGTTACCAACTGTAAGTGCCTTACCTAAAATCTGATTACAGTATTTCTGACCAATGCCAACTGCGTCTAGTACTTCACGAGCGGCCATTGAGATCTCAGCCGTATCAATACCGTACGGACAAAATACTGAACATCGACGACATTGTGAGCACTGATGAAAGTAGTTATACCAATCATCAAGCATATCGTCATCAAGCTCTTTAGCGCCAACCAATTTTGGAAAGTACTTACCTGCAAAGGTAAAGTGACGACGATAAACACTACGAAATAAATCTTGGCGTGCAACAGGCATGTTCTTAGGATCAGAAGAGCCTAGGAAATAATGACACTTATCTGTACATGCGCCACACTTAACACACGAATCTAAAAATACTTGCACTGAACGATACTTGGATTTAAGTTCGCCCATTTTAGCAATAGCAACCTCTTGCCAGTTATCGACTTTCTCGCCCGGAAAACCTAATGGAGTTTGAAATTCTTCAGCCGACTTAAACGGGCCGTCGCCTTTCATAATCCCTGGATTTAATTCAGGAATCTCAATGTAGGTTGGTAACTTAGGGATATCAAATTCTTTAGCAGCCATCTTATTCGTCCTTACCTAATGTTTGTTCAAGCTTCACAGCATGCTCTTTTTCTTGTTGTAATGCCCAAGGAGAAATGTGGCGTTTCTTACGCGCATCATCGACTTGGTTACGTGTCGGGCTAAAGAAAACACCTGGCACGTGTAATAATTTTGAAATTGGGAAAATTGCTAATAAGACAAATACCAAGAATAAATGCACTAAGAAGTGTGTTTCAGTTGGTAAGTTAGTCCAATCAAAAGTAACCAATCCAGAAGCAAACGCCTTAACCATCATTACATCCGTATGATTGTCAGTAAAAGTCATAACGACACCGCTCACTCCAATTGTAATCAGCATTAGCAGCATTAAATAATCACTAGGTGCTGAAATATAGCGAATACGTGCAACGAAAATTCGACGCACTAATAATCCGCCGAGGCCAATCACCATGGCAAAAGCAGCATATTTAAAGGGCTGTATTAATAAAAACACTTCTGGTAAATCACCAGGAATAAAATAGCGTAAATGGCGAACTAGAACTAATAGTAAGCCAAAATGAAACAAGAATCCGAATAACCAGATCCATTTATTAGATTTGAAAAGACTTTCGAATAAAGTCACTTCACGAATCATTCTAAAAACCACACCTGTTTGTGTTAATTGGGTTGGTGCAGTTGGAATTTTTAACGGTGCAGGGGTGATCCAAAATTGATAGATCTTCTTACCCATGCCCACGATAAAAATGAATAGGGAAATGTAAAATAAAGCGGTAAATATAATGCTTAATGTTGACATATTGCTCTCAAACTTTATGTTTAAAAAATAAAAAAACACCTACATAACTGCAGATGTCTTTCATTAATTGTATCTAACTAGATACAACCAGTTGGCTTAGGAAGACCAGCGAAACGACAACCTTGCTTACCAGGACCATAAGGGAATAAAGAGTAAAGGTACTTAGAGTTACCCTTGTCTTTACCCATTCTCTTAGCGATCGCTTTTGTAAGTACACGAACTGCAGGTGCAATTTGGTACTCTTCAAAATACTCACGTAAGAAATTAATCACGTCCCAATGCTCGTCTGTTAACTCAACATCATCGTCCGCAGCCATTTGTTTACAAATGTCTTCATTCCAATCTTTAAGATCTACTAAGAAACCTTCTTCATCTACTTCAGCGCCACAAATTTGTGCCATAATCGTACTCCTATATAAAAATTAAAGTTAAACCCAAGAAACCGCAGTTCCATGTTCAACAACTAGATCTACAAATCCAGCATAATCAACTAATTTGATATTGTCTGCTAGTTTTGGAGAAATTCCTCTCGCTTCAACATCACCTTGCAATGCAAATACACGCCCACTTGCGGCAAGATCTGCAATCATTGATGAGTTAGCATTATTCGCCGCATTAATTACACCGTCTTCAATAAATAAAATAACGCTTGTATCGTCAATTGTATTTAGGCAAGATTGTAGTGAATTACGCTCGAAAGATGATTTGTTTACTGTATGTAACATATTAAACCTCTCTTAGAAACTTAAGCAAACGTCTTGTTCAGACATAATTGCTTTAAGTTCATCATTAGTAACAACTTTAACAGAAGGCTTTTCTTCCCAGTCGTCATCTTCATCTTCATACACTAAAGGCATAAGATCAGACTCAGACAAACCTCTTTCTTCTAAAGACTCTTTAGAAACATAAAGTTTGTTGATATCGTAATCACCTAGTGCGTGAAAAGTCTTAGAAAAGTTTTTCATGCCAATGCCGTCAGTCTCTTGACCTTCAACGATCTGGTATACACCATCATCCATGAAAGCTAAAGATACATCTTGCTCAAAAGCAGCGGCAATTAATACCACTTCTAATGATTCGATTGCATACACCGTACCAAATGAAGATCGGCGATTTAAATACATAAATTTCTTTGTAGCCATCTTAATCTCCAAATACCACTAAACGATCACACTGAATACCTGCTTCGATCAACTGGCCAAGGCCAGAGATTCGAAATGCAGGATGCAAGTTATTACCTTCAATAGAATTCTTAGAAGCTTCAGACTCGTCAAGCATACCTCGACGAAGTGCTGCAGCAACACAAACTACTAATTCAGGCTCACCTTCGGCATTCTTAATATCTAAAGAAGCCCAGTTGTTAACAACATGGCGATCATCTTGTGGTGGCAATGTAAAACGAGATGCATTATTCACACCATCATGGTAGAAAAATACACGAAAAATTTCATGTCCATTTTCAATCGCTGCTTTAGCGAACTGGAAAGCCGTATCAGACGCTTGGTGCTGATATGGACCTTCATTTACTTGAATTGCAAACTTCATGTCAAGTAAACCTTAAAAACGGATGTGAGCAGAAGAGTTCAACTGGTGACGTGAACCTTTCCAATCATTGATATGGAATTTAGTAAACGGTAGTCCAGTCTTCTCAAAGAATGCTGGCCAGCCGATACGATCAACCCATTCGCCAACTCTTTCCCAGTCGCGTGCATCTTCTTTATATACACTTAAGATGTTTTTAACAACTGCACCAACTTCCGGCCATCTTGGCGGATTGTTAGGTAGGTTGGAAGCAACTAGCTTATGGAAAGAAGGCTTAGATCTTGCATTCGAGTTCTTACCACCAATCCATAGAGCAATTTTAGAGTTCTCAGGATCATTAATCTGCATTGGAGGACATGGTGGGAAACATGCACCACAACAGATACATTTCTTCTCATCAACTTCCAAAGTAGGCTTGCCGTTAACCATTGCAGGACGAATCGCAGCAACTGGACAACGAGCAACAACGGTAGGACGCTCACAAACCATTGACACTAAATCATGGTTAATCTTAGGCGGCTTAGTATGTTGAATATTAAGTGCGATATCACCTTGACCACCACAGTTAATTTGACAACAAGAAGTTGTCATGTGAACACGGTTAGGCATTTCTTCACGAGTAAACTCTTCGTGCATCTCATCCATTAATGATTTAACAACACCTGATGCGTCAGTACCTGGAATATCACAGTGTAACCAACCTTGAGTGTGAGAAATCATTGTTACTGATGGTCCAGTACCGCCAACAGGGAAACCTGCTTCAGTTAGCGCTGATACTAATGCATCAACTTTAGAGCCATCAGAAACCATGAATTCAACGTTTGAGCGCATAGTAAAACGAACATAGCCATCTGCAAATTCATCTGCAATATCAGCTAATTTTTTAATTGTGTAAACATCCATTTGACGTGCTGTACCACAACGAACTGTGAAGATTTCTTCATTGTTCTTTGATGTGTGGTGTAATACACCAGCGCGTGGACGGTCGTGGTAAGCCCATTGGCCGTAGTTACGACGCATTGTTGGGTGCATGTATTGAATAGGATCTGGAACTCCAGATTCGATTGGCATAATTGGTGCTGCAGCCATAATATTTCTCCTAATTTATAAGTTTATTAATTTAATTGAATGTTTAAGCGTTAGCTTCTGCTTTGTTCTCGAACCACTTAACTGCTTCTTCATCCCAGTCATCCATACGAACGTATGAAGAGGTACGAGTAGAGTTGATCATGTTTGGATCAACGTTAACACCGATACCTTCAAGGAAGTTTACAACACCGATACGCTCAATCATTTCACCTGTACGTTCGTGCTCTAATGCATTTTCAGCGAAGAAGTCGATTACTTCACCTGCTAAGTCTTCAATTGCTTCTAAGTCGTCTGCGTTATCCATTTTCATAAATGGAACGATAACTGAACCGAATAAGTCACCAATCTTCAATGTACGCTTACCACCCATGATAATCATTACACCTTTATCATCACCAGTTGCCAAGATAGGCTCAACATCGCCTTTAGCAATGTAATTGTGAGTTAATGGAGAAGTTACATTTAAACAATGCATACACTTAACACAGTTTTTGTTGTCGATTGTTAATGAGTTATCGTCATTTAGTGTCATGCAGCTAGTAGGACAACGAGAAGTAATATTGTCAACTACGTACTGAGTGCCTTTATCAGCAACCATTGCTTTAAATAAGTCTTGGTTGATTTTAATATCATCTCTCCAAGTACCAATCGTTGCGAAGTCAGCACGCTGTACAGAGTTCATACAGTCGTTTGCACAACCAGAAACCTTAAACTTCATTTTGTAAGGTAAAGCAGGTCTATGCATGTCATCAAGGAATGCGTTAACTAGTGTACGCAATACCGCTTGCTCGTTCGTGTTTGACATTTCACAACGTGAAGCGCCAACACAAGACATGCCAGTACGTACCGCAGGACCTGCACCACCTAAGTCAAAACCGTAAGCATTGAATTCGTTAAAAATTGTTTGCGTAGTTTCTTCAGTTGCACCTTGTAACATGATGTCGCCTGATTGACCGTGGAATGCAATTAAGCCAGAACCACCGTTATCAACAAACATATCACACATATCTCTTAATAGAGTTGATGTGTAGTGCATGCCTGCTGGTGGCTGAATACGTAATGTATGAAATTCACCTGCTGCAGGGAATTTATAGTCACCATTATCGTCTTTTAACTCGTTAAAACGTGGAATGATACCGCCACCGTAACCGATAACACCAACTGTACCACCTTTCCAGTAACCTTTTTTAGTTACGTAAGATGTTTCTAATGTACCTAGTACGTCGCGTGCCATATCAGCACCTTTGTGTGAATCACTTGCTAGACGTTTAAGACCTGTTACAAATGAAGGCCATGGACCTTTTTCCAACTCATCGAGGTTGGGTGTGTTATATAGCTCTTTTGCCATTTTATCTCTCCGATATATTTAATAAATCTTTAGAACACTGGGTTTTAAAGATGTGAACGAGACAAATTATACT